>CAIRMS010000168.1 GCA_903879765.1 uncultured Flavobacteriales bacterium | reverse complement strand
TTCATGCCTGCAGCATGTATAAAGTCACGAAACATGGAAAAACTGTGGTCGGATGCAATGAAGATGCTTGGCGCATAAGTCCGAGAATATGGTTTGAACGTGCTGGAAAGAATGGAAAATTTGGCGCTGGGTTTACCGGTTCGCGTTTTGATGGATCGAATGGTTATGCGCCGCAATCAGGAATGAATGAAGCGGGACTTTCCTTTTCCCGACTTGCGTCCTTTACTCCTAGGCGTAACGTGCATGGAAACCTGAAACCAATTTTAAATCAGACCAAATTTTTAAAGCAAATTTTGCATGCTTGTCGGACCGTAGAGGAAGTACAAAAGTTCATGCGTCAATACGACCGTTCTACTTTTATAGAAGATGTGCTTATATACATTGATAAATCTGGAAAGTACTTGGTTGTGGAACCCTATTCCATGCAGCTTGGAACAGATGACTCTTATGTTTTATCGAATTTTTGTCCATCCATTACAACGGAGAAATCAGCATTAAAACTCGAACGCTATCGAAAAGGAGTAGCATTTTTGAAATTAAAACAAGATACGACGTTTGCTTTTTACCGCTCTCTTTCTGATTCCATGCATGTCTGTCGGCCAAAAATCGGAGATGGAACACTCTTGACATCCATTTGGGATCTTAACGATGGGAAAATTCATTTGTATTTTTACCACGATTATTCACATCATATTTCATTTCTACTGAAGGATGAATTGAATAAAGGAGATCACATTTCAGCAGTAGATAATCTATTTCCTAAAAACAATGAGTTTAATAAGCTAGGGAGTTATCAGATTCCTAAAAACAATTTATTCATCATGTTTTTGTTCATCACAATTGCTGGATTGTTGTCAATTTCATTTATTTATTTTTTGATGAGCTACCTTTTGAGTCTTGATGGAAAATCACTTCTTCAACTTGTTTATGGTTTATTTGGATTAGTTATCGCCTATTACTTATTTATCCTTTGTAGTCATTCATCCATTTTTTACTTTCCTGCACCATACGTTGATCGATTCAGCGTACTCATCTCCTTGTTTTCCTATACGCCATATATATTAGTTATTCTTTTTATTCCTTTTTTAATCTGGAATTGGACTGTGTTCCGAAGGAAGAATTGGAGGTTTTTATCCATGTTGGTTTTAACTGGAATGAACACACTTAATGGAATACTCATAGGGTTCTTTATTTATTGGGGTTTGCTTTAAATCGTTCATTTTGAAAATATCGATAATATCTAGACCGACAAACCTTCATTCGTTTTACCGTATTCAAAGAATAGTAAAAAGTAATTAAACACCAATATGTCAGTCTTATATAGATATTTTATTAATGGTTGGATAATATAAAAATAATAAAATCATTAAAGTCTGTTCTTCTACAGGGCATTTCAATCATGCAACTTTGTATTGTCTTAAATCAGGTAATATGAGAGTAAATTACATCGCGTTTTCAATTCTTCTGACAATATCAGGAGTTACGTTCGCCCAAAGTGGAGCAACGACAAAAGATTCATTAAAGGAACAGAGTCTAAGAGAAATTAAAGTCATCTCTAGTTTTGCCACTGAGAGAAAAACACCTGTTGCAATGTCTACAGTTACTGCAAAGCAAATCGCCGAGTTATATGGTGGATCAACAGAGTTGCCCGAGGTATTAAAAGTAACTCCCGGCGTATATGCTACAAAATCTGGTGGTGGCGTTGGTGATTCTCGCTTGAATATCCGTGGATTTGACCAACGAAATATTGCTGTGACGATTAACGGTATTCCAGTAAATGATATGGAAAACGGATGGGTTTATTGGTCAAACTGGGCAGGTCTAGGAGATGCTGTATCAACCATTCAAGTTCAAAGAGGTCTAGGAGCATCAAAATTGGCAATTAACTCAGTTGGTGGTACAATGAATATTATCACAAAAACTACTGATGCTAAATTAGGAGCTTCAGTACAAACCCAAATAACAAATTACGGTCAATATAAATTGATGGCTTACGCATCAACTGGATTGATGAAAAGTGGGTTTGCCTTAACTACTGTTTTATCTAAAACTGCAGGAAATTCATATGTAGATGGAACGTGGGTTGACGCTTATTCATATTTTTTTACGTTAGCAAAACAATTAGGAGAGCACAATCGTCTTGTGCTTACCGGAATAGGTGCACCGCAATCACATGGTCAACGTTCAACTGGTTTGACTCAAGGACAAATTGACACATTAGGTTTTAGATATAATGCAGATTATGGAATGTATGCCGATGGAAGAATGTTCAATGACCGTATTAATTATTACCATAAACCACAATTTTCGTTGAATCATTATTGGACGCCAAATTCAAAAACGAGCTTAAGTACTTCTGTTTATTATTCAATTGGACATGGGGGTGGGTCTGGCCGTTTAGGTTCTTCGTACTCAAGAGATTCATTAGGATTAATTAATGTACAAGCGGCTTATGATTATAACGTTGCGAATCCAACCGGAACAAGTGGTGGCGTGAAGTATGCGCAAAGAAATTCAGTAAATAATCACTATTGGTATGGGGTAATCTCTACCTTAAATCATCAAATAAATAAAAAAATGAACCTTACTTTAGGACTAGATGTTCGTTCATATTTAGGCGAGCATTTCCGTGAAGTAAGTGACCTTTTAGGTGGTTCTGCTCGTTTCGATGCTGTTAATGGATTAGTTGGGGTAAATCAATACGCAAGTAATTACGGAAACGTATTACATGTCACTCCAGTTGATCAACGTGTGGCATACGACAACGATGGACTAGTTAAGTATGCTGGTTTATTCGGACAATTTGAATATTCTACTGATAAACTTTCTGCTTTCTTAACTGGAGCAATTAACTCAACATCTAATCAACGCATTGATAGAATGTTGTATGTGAATGATACAACTGGTCGCGGAGAAAAATCTGCAGTTGTTTCCATTTTCGGTTATTCATTTAAAGGAGGCTTAAACTACAATATAAATGACAAACACAATGTGTATATGAATGCAGGGAAATTCTCAAGAGCTCCATTCTTCTCTTTTGTATTTGTTAATAATTCAAATGATGTTGTTCAGAATTTGGTAAATGAAAAGGCCGAGTCTTTTGAATTAGGTTATGGATTTAGAGCTGAGAAAGTAGCAGTAAAAGTAAATGCTTACTACACAAATTGGAAAGACAAATCATTGTTGTCTGGAAACATTACAGGTCCAAATGGTTCTATCACGCGCGCACTTATGACTGGTGCAAATGCGTTACATAAAGGATTCGAAGTAGAATTCAATACAAAACCTGTTAAAAATCTTGAAATTGGTGGAGTTATTTCCATTGGAGATTGGAGATGGAAAGGCGATATCAATGCAACTGTTTATTCAGAGATTGACCCAAGTATTTCTTCAACTGTCACTTCATACGTTGATGGTGTTCATGTTGGTGATGCTCCTCAAAGTCAATATGGATTACAGGGACGTTACCAAATCACGAAAAGACTTTATGCTGGATTTACTTTTATTTACAACGACAGATTCTATTCGAATTTTGATCCTTCTAAAAAAACAGATGTAGAGGATAAAATAGATTCTTATAAAATCCCTTCATACTACAATTTGGATGCACGTATTGGTTACGATATTCAATTGAAAAATTACAAAATCCAATTGGCTGTTCAAGGATTTAATTTAACAGATGTTCGTTTCTTATCTGATGCTACAGATTTAGATGGGACAACATTTGCATATGCATTCCCAGGATTTGGAAGAAACTTTAATTTCTCCGCTAAAATAAGTTTCTAACAAGTACAATACGAAAATGAAAAGCCCCGGTTAGGGGCTTTTTTTATTTCCAAAAATTACATTGTGAAGGCACAGAATATATTCACTAAATCTAGGTGCTTTAGTAAATTTAAGATGTCACATAATTATATAAGCATACAAGTGTTTAATGTAAATTAGATAAGGCGATTTGTACCAACCTTTTTCCAG
>CAIRMS010000167.1 GCA_903879765.1 uncultured Flavobacteriales bacterium | reverse complement strand
GCCGTTCGTTCTTTTGTTTTGGCCATTTTCGCTTGGTCCTTCAAACCTATAATTTGTTTATCCAGCGCTAATTTATTTTCTAATTGCTCCTCGTATTGTTTTCGTTCTTCCGTAAGAATTGCTTGTTTTTCTAATGTGTGATTTCTAATAACCGCAGCTAAATCCTCTCCTGCAACAGAGAGTTGTTCTTTAATCATCGTTTTGTTTTCTGACAACAAATCCATGATTCCTTCCGAATTTTGCTGATACTGCAACATTGCTACTTGCTTGTTTATTTCCTCCAGACTTTTCAATACATCGAGATTAGGAATGCCTCGTTGCTGATTGGCTGTCATCCATGATTCAAGAAAACGAACTTGTTCTTCGGACTTTGACACTTTCAATTCAAATTGCTTCGTATCTTCCAACCAACGCTCATTTTCAATTGGATCAATTGTCCCGCTCCCCTGTGCTAGTCTTTCATCCAAAATTTGCATTTCTTTTGATAGTTGATCATTTGCTTGCTCTAACTCATTGGCCAAATAATTCGTTAGTCTCACTTGATTTTCCAAGTTGACTTCAGCTGCCAACAAAGAATCTGCTAAAATTGCAATCAAAGCACTAGTGTCTTTGGCAGAAACACCCCAATCCTGTTGGATTTTTTGTTCAGTTGTTACGTTTACCTTTCGATTAAACGAAGCTAGATTCACATCGAGATTTGCAGCTAAGTTCATTTTTTGACTAAGCATTTGCATGGACTCCACTTGTTTTGATCGGATGCGATTGAGCACTTGCAATTGTTCTTTGGAGTCCACCATGGAATAAATGAGCTCTTGCTGCAATTCCATTTCTTCATCAATAATTGGGAAAATCAGTTCTTCTTTAAAAAGTTGATTGGATCCGGTGATACTAATTTCCATTTGATAGCTTCCTGGGCCAGGTAATCCGACCAAATAAACGCCATCAGCTTGACTGATAAATGGTCCAAAGCGCTCATTCGTCTCTGGAACGATAAATTCTAACTTAACCGTCGAATTGGACTGATCAATTTTATCGGACAAAACGCCGGTAAAAAAGTAAAGTTCCTTTGGGATTTCAGCCGCGCTGACGAGATACGTTTGAATGGCAGACAATTTTCCATTTCTATTGGAGGCAAAATTGGCATTTCCATTGGATAAATCCGGAATGTAAAAATAGTCGTCGTTCGGAGAGGAAAAGGGGAAATGTAAATTCTCCACATTGGAACTGGTATTTGTTTCTAGCGAATAAACCGCTCGGTATAAATCAAAACCACCCATCGATTGATGTCCCATTGAACTAAAGTACAAATACCCATTTTCTGAATCGAAGAATGGAAATACTTCATCTTGTATTGAATTGACTGCACCAAGAATCTTCAGTGGTTTTCCCCATTCATTTTCAGCATTTTTTCGTTGAATGTAAACATCTAAATTCGGGGATTCAGGTCCATAACTAGCAAACACTCGAAATTTCATTCCCCTTTTGAACGCGTAAATAGGTTCATATTGATGTTTCGCATTCTCCTTTGAAAAGACTTCACTCGCCTTGTAGAAACTATACGTGTCATCAAGGAAAGTATAATGGTCGTAGAATGCCGCTCCATAGGGCTCCGATTTCTTGATGACTTGCAACGTGCGCATGTCCTTCATTCCATCCATTGCCGACTTACAAGCTAATATTTCATTTGACACATTGAATACAAGCGCTAATTTGACATCCTTTTCTTGTAGTAGATTGAAGTATTGAATGGCGGTTTCAAAATAATACTGATGTTGGTATATCTTAGCTAAATAGTAGTATGTCTCCAGTGGAAATTCAGCATCCTTTCTTGCTATAATGAGATCGTAGTACTTTCTCGCATTTTTAATGTCCTCGGTGTAATAAATACACGTAGCATATTTGTATGTCAATTCGATGTTTTTCTGATTCTGAGCCAAAAGCTGACGGTAATCTACTTTGGCAGATTCGAAATCCTTTTTAGTGAATGCAGCATCCGCTCTTTTTTTAATGGCCGTAATAGATTGCGCACGAGCGAGCGGCACTGAAAAGCACAGCAAAAAACAAACAAAAATATACGAAATGGACTTTTGTTTCAACTAAGTATTTTAATTACTTGCTTACTTACGCTTTCTTAGCAAAAAGGTTCATTTTGTTCTCCTCTCCTTTCAATAAACGATCGATGTTTTTTCGGTGTGCAAGTATGACCATAACACCGAGAACAACGGTAAATACAATCATGATTCGTGCATCTTCGTTAATCATGAAATAACTAATGAACGGAAAACAAAGTGCTGACGTTATCGCACCTAAGGACACGTACCTCGAGCTTAAAAATACAACAAGAAAAATAGCTAGGCATACGATTGCCGCATATGGATTTATTCCAATAACAATTCCTAATGAAGTTGCCACGCCTTTTCCACCTCGAAAATTCGCAAAAATGGGGAAGACATGTCCAACAACAGCGCTAAATGCTCCGCAAAGTTGAAGAATTAAAAATTCATCCTTGTAACCTAGAAGCATGTGTGTAAAGAAATGTGGGAGACAGGCTGCTAAAACACCTTTTGAAACATCGATAAGCAATACGAACCAACCAAATCGTTTTCCTAAAACACGAAACGTATTGGTCGCACCGGCATTCTTACTTCCATGTTCGCGTATGTCGATATTGCGAAAAGCTTTTCCAACCCATACAGCGGTTGGAATAGAACCAATGAAATATCCAAGAATGATGATTATAAATAGTAGCATTGTTTATTTGTAAAGGAAATAACCTCGGAATTTAGAAAGCAAATTCTTGGCTGTTACTTCATCCATGACATCAAATTTAAAATTTTTCGTTTTACGTTTATCAGGTTTAATGGCTAAAATTCCTTCAGAAACGACTTTGTCATTCGTGAAAATCTGTAAATCACCATCCTTTTTATCCATTGCGTAATGCATAAAATATTTTGTATCATCCATTAAACTCAAGTCCCAAGTAAATCCTGCTCCAGATTCATCTGAAAAAGATTGCACATAAAACTGATGCCATTCCACCTGCTTTAATATTGGAATTCCATTGATACTGATTAAACCAACTTGATTATTGACTGAAATTAATCCTTTATCCACTTTTTTAGCACTTGCCTTTACTGAACCGTAAGATTCTAAGACAATATCTGAAAGGATAAAAGTCTGCTCCATGGATGATGGCATCTTTCTTAATTTATCCTCATCAAAATCCTTAAATACTTCTTGTGCATCCTTCATTGCATACCAAT
>CAIRMS010000166.1 GCA_903879765.1 uncultured Flavobacteriales bacterium | reverse complement strand
ATGCTTAGAAATCTCAATTTGCTCACGGTTCTCGAAAATCTCTTCAAGGTTATCCGTTGTAGAAGCAAATTCTTGTAATTTTTGCGTCAACTCCTCTTTTACTTCAGAAGAAATTTGATTGGCACGTTTAGAAATAGCAACCAAAGATTGGTAAATATTTCCTGTTTTTTCCTCCATGCGAATGGTATCACGCGTGATAGTAGATTTTTCTGCTGGTGTGTTTTTATAACTCATAATTCACTTTTCAGTTGTTGTTTTCGCCAAGCTTATCGACATACGTATTCAATTCTTTGACGTATTTAGAGTCCGGATAACGAGTTGCAAAGGTACGGAATCTTTCGTTAGTTTGTTCTATTCGTTCTGATTTTTTACTATCGATGCTATTGATGGATAAAAAATAGGAATTTTTAACAACTACATAATTTATCTCTTCAGAATAAGTTGATTTCCCATGTGCCTCTAAAAACAATTCGCCAGCAGCCACAGCAGCCTTGTAATTCTCCATTTTATCATAAAGTTTAACCTGGTCATATTGCTTTGTTTCCAGTTTAAATTGCAATTTATCAATGATGTTATTACAAGAATCAATTAAATACGACTGTGGATATCGGTCTATAAACTGTTGAACATTATTAATCGCCAATTCGGTTTCGGTTTGATCCAAGGAATGTTCAGGTGAATTTTTCACACTACACAAAGCGACCATGAACAACACTTCTTCATTTTTCACACTATACGGGAATCGTTGCATGTATGCACTGTAATAGTACTGTGCCATGTAGTAATCTTCTACTTGAAAATAACTTTTTGCTAGACGGTAATAAGATAATTCGCCTTCCGCACTTTTCGGAGAATGCTGGTAAATTTGCTCGTATAGAACAATGGCTTTTTCGTATTGTTTTTCGTCATATAATTTATTCGCCATCTCATATTTTGCCGCGAAGTCATCCTCCTTAACCACTTGATTGTAATTCGAACATGACGATAGAACGAAGAGACTAACAAAAAGTGAAATCAGTATTTTATCCATTATTTAATTCTTAAACTTTTACCAGCCTGTAATACACTTGAAGGTTTTATTCCATTTAATTCACACAACTTAGAAACCGTTGTTTGATTTCTATCTGCAATTTCTGTTAAAGAATCTCCCGGTTTAACGCGGTAATATTTTAGTTGAGATGTCTTTACCGGAGCAGGTGTTGGTTTGCTTGCAGCAATCGTTCCATCCGGTTTGTTTTCATAATAATCTGTCGGTTTCGCACCCGGCCTAAATAAACCTTTGTGAACCATCAGGTTTTCATCTTTCATTACTTTCTTATCGAAATCAATTATTTCTTCAGGGTTCATTGGAACATCGTAAAAACGGATTTCAAAATGCAAATGTGGACCAAAGGAATGACCAGTATTCCCACCTAATCCAATTGGATCACCTGATTTTACATTTTGATCAGGATAGACCAATAATTTACTCAAGTGAGCATGATACGTTTCTAAGCCGTTAAAATGTCGTAAAATCACAAGATTTCCAAATCCTCCGTCGTTAAATTTTGCGTACCTCACCTTTCCATTCCATGTAGCATAAACGGTGTCTCCAACATTCAACCCGATATCAATACCATTGTGGTATCTTCCGCTGCGGAATCCATAACGAGAAGTAACAATTCCTTTTCTTGGCATGGTAAATTCTTGATTTTGCTCATCATTTACACACAACCAAATGGTATCCTTCAACTTAGATAAATCGTTTTTTGTCCCAAAGCAAACATCGTTATTCCATGTCAATGAATAAGGAGAATCTTGCTCTGTGGTCATGATTTTATGTATTCTTGGGTTCATCACTCCATCAAATTTAAATGGATTGTAAAGCGCCCAAGTTTTATTGGAATAAAGAATGACTTTTCCCAATTCTGTATCCACCGTATCTAAAGCGCGCTGAGCGAATGCTTGCGAACAAAAGCAGGCAATAAAAATGAAAGTATGTAAAATAGATCGATTCAAACTAAAAGAAAAATAAGGAAACCAAAGATAGTGAATTCCTTTTACATTGCCCGGATATCCATTACTTCAATGTTGTAAAGCACTTGTTCATTCGGTTTGACTAAATCCGCATAGCCTCTAGAACCATAGGCTTGAGGAGCATCCAAAATAATGAAATAACGTTCTCCTTTTTTCGCGTTTTTCATGATTTTTCGCAATCCAGGAACGATTGTTTTTTGTCCTGGCGAATACTTTATGGGGTAATTCCCTAAGCGCGTGTTCATTACCGAAGATTTTGATTCGGTGGAAACCATGGCATGGAAGGAAATTTCCTGCTCAGGGTTCTTTGCCAATGGAACTCCTTCCCCGTCTTTCACTTTCCATGAAGTAATTCCATCGCTGTTAATGCTTGGTGTCACCAACGCAACAACCTTCACATAAAGCCAGTTCGGTGAATTGGCAGGAATCACTCCTTTAATTTCTTTGGAGCCAAGGGCTAATTCAGCTGGGATTTCTATTTTCACAAAATCACCCGGTGTCAACTCTTGAAGCGCAAGATCCCATCCAGGTGTTTGCATGTTGTAACCAATGACAAAAGGGATAAAAGGCATATTTATGCGGTTGTTTCCATCCACAATTTTACCATCCGGCAAGGCTAATCGATAGTCAATTAACGCCATTTCACCTTTTTTCAGCTTTCTGCCTTTCCCTTTTAATATCCATTTAATGACTAACCCATTCGGAAACGATTTCATGTCCGCTACTTTTCCTTTTTCGAAGGATTTCAGATTGTCTTTTGTCGATTGAAACTCACTTTCAATTTTTGCGGATTCCTTCGAAGGTTTTTCAATCACTTTTTTCGGTGTGTCTTTTTTCTTTGCCGTGGTTGTGTGACACGAAGCCAAAGAAAAAAGCAAGATACACAAGATAAATTTATTCATTATTTTATATCAATTAGTTGAAGGTCAATATACAAAGCACTTTGCGGTGGGATTTTCATTCGATCCCCTAAAAGACCATGTCCCAAATAGCTTGGAAGGATTAATTTAGCTTTATCTCCTTTTCTCATTAACAGTAGCGCTTCATGTATTCCTGATTCTTTTTCACTTTTTGCAATGACCAATCGTTCGATTTCATCTTTTTCGGTTTCATAACAAACGCGACCATCTAACAACTCGATTTTTAATTTTACAATCGCTTCATCTCCTGCTTTCGCCAAGGTTTCGCCCGAGCCCTGAAAATACTTCATAAAACGCAATCCAGAAAGACTAATCAAGGAATCCATTTTCAAATCCTTGTGATGCGCCAGAAACAACTTGATTTTCAAGGTTTCCCTCGCATTCAGCTCTTGATTAAAGTCTACCGAATGTGCTTTACTCCAAGAACTTTTTTTCTTTTTAATTTGAGGTTCCGCTCGACAGGCGAATAGAAAAATCAACAAGAAAGAAGGAATTAATCGGATCATGCCATTTGAGTTAACTCTCCTACTAACGAACGAAAGCGCTCAATTGTTACAGAAAGTGAATCATTTGAAAATCCACCTGCAGCATATTGATGTCCGCCTCCCATAAAGTTTTTAGCAGAAAATTCATTCACGAAGTATTTTCCTTTTGATCGGAATGAAATCTTTATTCCATCTTCATGCTCAACAAAAAATGCCGCGATCGAGATTCCTTCAATCGATAAAATGACATTTACGAGTCCTTCGGTGTCGCCTTTTTGATAATGAAAACGGTGAAGTTCATCCAAGGTTAAACTGATTAATCCAATTGGTAGCCCCGGAAAAAGCTCTAATTTCTCTGCAATGGCATAACCGCGTAATTGCAATCGAGAAACAGTATTGACGTCGTAAATCGATTCATGAATTTCGACGTGATTGACACCGATTTTCAATAAATGCGCTAAAACTTCGTGTGTTTTGGCTTTTACTGATGGAAAACGAAAGGAACCTGTATCCGTCAACATTCCGAGGTAAATTCCATTTCCAACAGGAACATCTAGAAGGTGAATGTAGCCCATTTCTTCGATGCATTCAAAGATCAATTGTGCGGTTGAACAGACATCTGGACGAGAAATCATGATTTCACAAAAGTCTTGTGGATGCGGATGATGGTCAATCATTACTTTCGTCGCTGGAAATTCCAACACAAAAGACTCCATGTCCTTCCCTACTCTACCAGCGCCGTTGTAGTCCAAGCAATAAAGTGTATCGAAATCACTGATTTCTTTTTCTAAGCCTTGGTCAAAAATGGAATACTCCACATCCTTCAAAAAAGGCAATAAGAAATCTGCTGGTCGATCAGGAATGAGTACATGCGCTTCCTTTCCCAGATTTTTCAGGAAGAAATACCATGAAACAACACTCCCAATGGCATCACCATCGGGAGATTTATGTGTTGTAATTAAAGCCTTTTGACTTTTATTTAAGTGTAAACGAAGTGCATCTATCATGCAACAAAGTTAATTGTTCTGCTGCATGTGTTCAGCTTCTTCCTTATCTTCTTCAAATAATTTCGGTAAGTCTTTCTTTCCTTGCAAGTTATCCATCAAATCTTCTAATTGAGAAATGGATAAGTTTTTGGCAATGATTTTCTTGTCTTTGTCTAGAACGAATATTCTCGGAGTTGAATATAGATCGTACGTTGTTTGGAAATTAAGTGATTCCAATGTCGTCGGTTTTCCTTTTTCCCCAACGTAAACGGGAACCAATTTCTCAGGAGTTGCCTTAGCTATTTCATAGATGCTATTGGTAACAGCTACATTGATGAAATTCAATTTATTCTCGCGAATGTATTTTTTCCATGATTCGAAATCCTTCCCGATACCTTTACCAACGGAGAATACCTCGATGTTGCGGTCCTTGAACTTCTCATTGTATAGTGTCACCAATTTCGGCGTTACTTTTTTACAGTGTCCACATTCTGGATCCCAGAAATACAAAATTGTATACTCTGATTTCAATGAATAGAAGTCTAACCATTTCGTATCTGATGTATCACGTAGAATCAAGTTATACGGTTTTGCTCCTACGACGAGGTTTAATTTCCATTTCAAATCTTTACACAATTCCTCAAATTTATCCTCTGCCACCCATGTCGCTGGTGATTTCCCCGTTGCTGCATCCGTTGTACAGAAATAACGATTCAACATGTACAGATAAACTTTATCCATACCCATGATTTGACTCTTACCAAAAGTAGATGCAATCCATCCAACACTGTATTCGTACATTTTAGATTTTGGATCTAGTCCATCACAGAATTTGAAGGCGTACTTAATGATGGTATCCCAATGTTGAATCATCATGTTCTTACCAAAGTAAAACTCCAATTTATTATGGAAAATCGGGTTATTTACCAAGGCATCCGTTTTTAAATCTACATTGTCCCAATAATGCTCAAAATAGTACTTATAGCGGAAATTAGAATCGATGATCTCTCCTTTTTCATTTTTCGGGATTTCAGGAACGAAAACATCAATCGACATTTGAACAATTTTCCCCACAAGCATGGAAGGATTCGTTGCAACGATGTTTTTTTGGTATTCGTCTACTTCCTTATTTAGCGCATCGATCGATTCGCTTAGCGTTTTGTATTCAGCATCTGTGTCCTTCAACTTCGCACGTTGTTCACCTAGTTTTCCAGCTTCACCCTTTTTGGAGCTAATGTATTTTACATAGGGAATGAAGATTTTATTCTCCTCCGATTTCTTGATGACCATGTTCGCCATAAAATCAGGACCTTTCGTTTCAAGGTAAACATCCTCATTGTTATAAACGAACTCAAAGTATTTTTGTCCAGGTAACAAAAGTCCAACAATTCCAGCTTTTTGTTTTTTTCCATCAAAAATAACCTCTCCATTTTTCATTTGAGCGGTATCCGCGTAATTTAATCGAGAACCGAAATATTTAATTAAAAATACGGTTGTATCTTTTTGTCCTTCAACTTTTAATCGGATTTTCTGTGCATAACTCATTGATGCACAGGCTAAAAACAGGAATGTAAGTATGTTTTTCATAGAATTTTGTAAGTTTTACATTACGAATATGAAGTTATTTCCGTTTCGTCTTATTTTTTTAACATTTTGTTAACCAAAGTAAAAGCGAGAATTTGAGTGAACGATTAGTGACTTATTAAATTAGCTGCTTCCACTAGTTGATTTATGAGGCTTGAGTCGGAATAAGGAGTCAATTCAACGAATTGATCGTATCGTTTCAACCAAGTCAATTGACGTTTTGCGTAATTACGCGTATGTTGCTTGATTTTTTCAATGGCTTCATTGTAATCAAATTCGTCCTCCCAATAACGGAAGAATTCGGAATACCCTACTGTGTTCAGCGACCTTAATTTACGTTGATGAAACAAGGATTTTGCTTCATCAAACAGTCCTGCCTCGATCATTAAATCCACGCGTTGATCAATGCGCTGATACAAATCCTCCCGATTCCAGGAAATCCCATATCGATGAATGTCATAATTATTTTTCACCTCGCCTTTTCTTAAAGTTGAAAATGGTTTTCCAGTGATTTCAATTACTTCCAATGCACGAATGAGTCGAACCGAGTTCATTGTATCTACTTTGGAATAATAAGCAGGATCTAAGCGCAATAATTCATTTTGAAGAAACTCCAAACCATCTGTTTCAAAAAGTTCATTCCATTTCGATTGAATTTCTTTGTCGTGCGGAATCTCATCCAAACCAAGTGTCAAGGCATCGATAAACATTCCCGATCCACCGACAATTACAGCGGAACCTTTTTCTTTCAGTAACTGATCTAAGATCGGCTTCGCTTCCTGAGCGTATTGACTGGCGGAAAGTTCTGAATTTATCGAATGAGAGTGAATAAAATGATGTTTGACTTGTGACAACTCGAAATCCGAAGGCTTTGCTGTACCGATTGTCATTTCTCGGTAAAACTGCCTTGAATCCGCAGAAATGATTTCCGTTTTTAGTTTTTTAGCAAGCTCAATGGCCAGCGAGGTTTTCCCAGATGCTGTAGGTCCTTGAATAATATAGACCTTACCTTTAGAAATGGTCATATCATTTCCACGCGTTATAGATGCCGAAGACACTTTTTACATATGCAACTGCATGTCCACGGTAAGCACCGCAACGCACATGTTCCGAACGGTAATAATTAGGGTCACCAAGATTTCGTACCATTTCCTCAACGTTTCCATCCCATACGAGTGGATTTAATCCAGCGGCCCGTGCTAAATTTTGTGCATCGATGATGTGTCCAGGTCCCGCGTTGTAAGAGGCTAACGTAAATTTCATTCGTTGATCAATATCAGGAACTGACTTCCATAAAACATACGTTCTATTTAAATATTTCATTCCACCAGCAATTTGAACTGCAGGAGGAGAATCAGGAAATACGCCAAAACTTGGACCTGTTCCAGGCATAAACTGCATCATACCATACGCACCACCTAGTCCGCGTGCATTTGGATTAAAACGCGATTCTTTGAATGCGACAGAAGCAACAATTTTCCAATCCCAACCATATTTT
>CAIRMS010000165.1 GCA_903879765.1 uncultured Flavobacteriales bacterium | reverse complement strand
TCATTTATTTAGAATCATTCTAAAATACCTCAAAAGCGGTATTGAAGTACCGATGTTGCGCAGTTAACTTTGCACAAAAATTCAAAGCTAATGATGCGTTACCAATTTTTCTTCGTTCTAGTATGCTTATCCTATCGTGTATTTTCTCAAGATAGCCTATTAAAAATTAGTACTCAAAGTGATGTGGTGGTTCGAACGTATCAAATCATAAAGCAACTCCCTGATTCGATTTATCAAATGAAAATTGTTTCGGGTAAAAAAATGGAAATCATCTCTTTGAATGCGCAACAAATGGATTTAAGCACAAATAATTACCGTCAATTGTTCAAGCGCACACCTGGGATTTACGTGAGTGAACACGATGCTTCCGGACTTCAAACGAGCATTTCAACACGTGGGCTTAGCGCGAATCGTTCTTGGGAATTTAACATGCGTCAAAATGGCTACGACATTGCAGCTGATCCATCTGGTTATCCAGAAACGTACTACACTCCTACGCTAGATGCTGTTTCAAAAGTGGAGGTCCATCGTGGTTCGTCCGCTCTACAATACGGAACACAGTTTGGTGGAATGATTAACTATCAATTCAAAGATAAATTAAATGACCAACCTTTTTCATTAGAAAACAGTCAGACCATGGGCTCTTTCGGACTTTTCAATAGTTTCACAGCAATTAGTGGCAATGTGAAAAAGTGGTCTTACTATGGATTTGTGCATCACCGAAATGCGGATGGATTCCGTCAAAATAGTCAATATTCCACCGAGAATTACTTTGGAAAAATTAGCTATCAACTCAAAAAAGGAAAAATCTCTGCTGAGTATTCGAATAGTGGGTATGTGAGTCAACAAGCAGGTGGAATTTTCGATCCCTTGTTACAATCCAACCCTGATACTTCCTTCCGTGCTAGAAATTGGTTTCAAGTGAAATGGAACACGCTTTCACTCCAAGGGGAATATAATTTTAATGAACTTTCGAAACTACAGTTTTACGCCGCTTTTACGTTTTCCGATCGAAACAGCGTTGGATTCACGAAAGCGCTTACTACTTTGGACACCATTAATACCTCGTTAGGATCGTACAATCCGCGTCAAGTGGACATCGATCATTACGTGACTCAATCAAGTGAAGTTCGGTACTTGAAACAGTACAAACTTGGGCAACAACTTCAAACATGGACTATTGGAGCGCGATTTTGCAACAGTGAAATCCATCGTTTGCAGCAGGGAATCGGCACTACTTCCAGTAACCTAGATTTGACAATCCTGCCAGATAATTCAGGGAATTTGTTCCAAAAGGATTTGTTGTTAGGGACGGAAAATGTCGCTTTGTTTAGTGAACACTTATTCAAAGTAGGCAAAAGACTTTCCCTTACTCCTGGCTTTCGTTCGGAGTATTTAATCAATCAACTTTCTGGCCGCTCCAATAACTTCGCAAATGGAATCATGGAAATCCAAGAAAAAAACCGCTTTATCCTTCTCGGTGGAATAAGTAGCAATTTTCAGTTGTATGCAAAACAACGAATCAAATGGAGTCTGTACGCGAATGCTACACAAAACTACCGTCCAGTGATGTACTCCGAATTACTACCTTCTTCCACAACGGAAGTCGTCGATCAAGCAATGAAAGACGTAACTGGATTTACGTCCGAACTTGGCACCAAAGGAGTATTCATGGATAGAAAAGGTCCAATCACCTTTGATTTCAATGCGTTCTATTTGAGATACAACGGTAAAATCGGAACGTATTTAGTGAACAACGCGCCTTTCAAAACGAACATCGGCGATGTGGTCAGCAAAGGAATCGAAGCGTATGTGGAATGGTCCTTTTTCAATCCTTTCTTTAAAAACGCTGCAGCGAGCGAATTGCTATCTGTCTATGTGAGTGGAACCATTCAGGATGCCACATACGTCACATGGAACAATCCTGCTTTAGCACAAGATCCAACGATTTCCATTCAAGGAAAAAAAGTGGAGTATGCTCCGTCACAAATCCTTCGCGTGGGATTAAATTACGATTACAAGGGATTCTCCTTCAATTACCAGTATTCCTACACGGGATCTGTCTTCACCGACGCTGCCAACAGCGTTCAAGCGAATGCAACCGCCACAGTTGGACAATTGAGCGCATACGACATTCATGATGCATCCGTGAGTTACAAATTCAATAAAAACTACCAAGTAAAAATTGGCGCAAACAACTTATTCAATGAAATCTATGCTACACGCAGAAGCGGCGGATATCCAGGTCCAGGCTTGTTGCCATCACAAGGAAGATCGATTTATGGAACGATGATTATTAAGTTGTAAATCAATTGATTTATGACCTCAACTCCTCTTCTACAACTTCATCCGTTTTCGTGTATCCTTTCAGCGTCCATGAAATCAAAAAGAAAGCTAACAGCGCAATGAATGCTGCCACTAGGAAAGGTGTCCCGAGTCCGAGGTTTGAATTGGGTACACTGGATTTGAAATTGTAGTAAAACCACATGAACAATGGCGGGCCAATAATTTCAGCCAAACTCATCAAGCTCGTGAATATTCCTTGAAGTTCCCCTTGTTCATTGCTTTGCACTTGTCCAGAAATAATGGATCGAATGGCAGGGTCAACAATTCCAGTGAAGGCATATGGTAAAATGATGGCGTACATCATCCATCCTTGGTAGATGAGTCCCATTCCCATTAAAACGAAAATCGAAAGAAATAGTCCAAGTTTAGCAGCGTTCCTCTGTCCTATTTTTGCGACGATTTTTCCGGTTAAAGCTCCTTGTACAACGCCAAAACAAACTCCAACGACCGCAAGGGAAATCCCTACTTCTTTTGTTGTCCAGCCAAATTTCTCCATCGAATAGAAATTCCATGTAGAATGCACACACATCGTTGTAAGAATCGTCAAGAAAGAAACAAGGAATAAATACTTTAACTTCTTGAAGCGTTTCATTTGTTGAAGTGCACCAAAGGGATTCGATCGTTTCCATTCAAAGGCGCGGCGGTTTTCCACGGGTAAAGATTCTTTCAAAACGATAAATCCATAGATGAAATTCGCCATGGAAAAGAATGCCGCTACTAAAAACGGCGTTCGCGCACCAAAGTCCGAAAGGAGTCCGCCAATCGCAGGTCCGATCACGAAACCGATTCCAAAAGCAGCGCCGATCATTCCGAAATTCTGTGCACGTTTATCCGGTGTGGAAATATCTGCTATGTATGCTGAAGCCGAGGTGAAGCTCGCACCAAAGATTCCAGAAACGGCGCGTCCGATCACCAACCACCATAAATCCGGTGCGAAATACATCACCATATAATCCAAACTCATTCCAAGTACGGAGATCAACAAAATTGGACGACGGCCAAAGCGGTCACTTAAATTCCCAATCAATGGAGAAAAGATGAATTGCATGAATGCGTATGCGCCCATCACCCATCCAAAGTACTGGGAAGCTTGACTTATTGGAACATGAGCAGTTTCCGAAATTAAGGTTGGAAAAGACGGAATAATGATTCCTAGACCAATTGAATCTAAACAAATGGTAACTAAAATAAAAAGTAAAGCTGATTTCGGATTGATGACAGTCATGGAGAGTTGGTTCTTTGTTTAGTGTGGCAAAGATACGGAACTCAAGGAGAATGGTAGATTAAGTGGTTGTGAAATAAAGTTAAAGGTATTTATATGCCTCGCCATTCTCAATCAACTGTTCGATGTTCTTCAAAACCTGTTTCATGTATTTCCTCCAAAAGAGTTTTGTAAATAACCAATTTAGTGGATAATATAAAATTCCATGTGCATACATCGTATAGGAATAGTCAATTTGAATGGT
>CAIRMS010000164.1 GCA_903879765.1 uncultured Flavobacteriales bacterium | reverse complement strand
TTCACTGGAAACTTTAGCATAGTAATAACCCTTTTTTCGCAAATAGAATCCGAGTTGTTCGATGCTCTTTTGGTATAGCAGTGTGTCAAAAACAATTGGTTTTTGACCGAATTTATATTTTACTTTTTCTTTCCAAAGCACTTTGGTAAACTCAGCGGGTTTGAATTCCTTCACAATAAATGTGGAGTCACCTCGACGATAGGCCTTTTCATTACGTTTTTTATTGACCTCAATGACCTTATTTTCTTTTCGTGTTTGTTTCGATAGAAATGCTTTGTATTTCACTTCTCTTTTGTGAGCAACTTTTGCTGAGTCGATGGCATTGTAAATGCGCAATTTGACATTCACGTAAAAATTTCGTTGGTTTGGTTGTTGTCTTATAATTAAACCAAGCGCGTACTTATCTATTGTTGAATTGTCTTTGACATCAATTAAATTAGAACGCAACAAGTATTTTCCCGGAGGGACATTACGCGTTAAATCACATGCTGATAAAACAAACAGAAGGATAATCGCAATATTTAGTAAATTCGCTCGATGTTTCATGCCTTGTGCAAAAATAACAATAATCAAGTTGGAAAAAATTTCACTACAAAAGATAAAATGGATTAAAAGCCTTCATCTCAAAAAAAACCGGGATAAAGAAAAAGTAGTTTTAGTGGAAGGCCTCAAATTAGTCAGTGAATTAGCGATCCAATTTCCATCGTTAGTTCATTCCATTTATGCCAGTAGCGACATCACTGAATCACTACAAACTAATTTTGACTGCTATCAATGCTCCGAAAATGAAATGGAGCGCATCACACAGTTTTATTCAGCGTCGACCTTACTCGGTATTTTTCATGAGCCTGCTGCTAAAGCATTTAATCCAACTGAACGTGTTTTGGTTCTAGAAGGAATTCAGGATCCAGGAAACTTAGGAACGATCATTCGGACAGCAGATTGGTTTGGCATCAAACAAATTGTGTGCTCAACAGATACTGTAAACATGTTCAACTCAAAGGTGATTCAATCCTCCATGGGAAGTGCTTTTAGGATGTCCGTTTTTTATGAAAATCTTGGAGAATTCCTCCAGAAAATGAATACTGTGGTACATGGAGCACTTTTAAACGGTGATAATTTAGCAGATATTGATCCAAATGAAATAAAAATTCTAGTGATGGGCAATGAAGGAAAAGGAATTTCGCCAGACATCCAAAAACATATCAATCAAGCAGTTACCATACCAGGTTACGGTCAAGCCGAATCGTTAAATGTCTCCATTGCTACCGGTATTTTCCTATATCATTGGAGTCAATCAAAATCATAGTGTCCTAATTCAAAGAAAAGGCTGTATTTTTGCAAATCCCAACTGCGAAAATGATTGATTTCGATTTATACGAAGCAAAGAAGCTTTACCCATTTCAAGAGCAAACCGTTAACCAAGTTTTAGAAGAACTTCGTAAAAACGGTGCGAATTTTAATTTACTCTATCAGTTACCAACCGGTGGTGGAAAAACAGTCATTTTCTCTGAAATTGCACGTCGATTCATAGAGCAATGGGGCAAAAAAGTATTGATTTTAACGCATCGCATTGAATTATCAGTTCAGACTTCTCAACAGTTATCTGCCATTAAAGTTGCCAATAAGGTCATAAATTCTGAAGTGAAGCATTTGGATGATCAGGACGAATACCAGTGTTTCATCGCGATGGTCGAAACATTGAATAATCGTTTAAATGAGAATGATAATTTCATTGCAGATGTTGGACTAGTCATTGTCGATGAAGCACATTACAATAGTTTTCGAAAAATCTTCCAGTTTTATGAAGATGCGAACATCCTTGGAGTCACGGCAACACCATTAAGTTCAAATCGCAATTTACCACTGAAAGACAATTACAACAAACTTTTAGTCGGAGAATCCATTTCAAATTTGATTGAAGGTGGATATTTATCCAATGCGGAAACATACCAATACGATGTTAATCTGCACGGATTAAAAATTGGAACAAATGGTGACTTTACCGTGAGCAGTTCCGATTTACTCTACAGCAACTTCTTTATGCAGGAAAAATTAATTTTTGCCTATGAGGAAGTTAGCTTAAACAAAAAAACACTGATTTTTAACGCTGGAATTGAAACTTCTCGACGAGTGGAAGATTCTTTCAAGAAACTCAAATACAACATTCGTCACCTTGACTCAACATTCAGCGACAAAGACCGAAAAGATGTCATTCATTGGTTTAAAGTAACACCTGGTGCTATTTTAACATCCGTTGGAATCTTGACAACTGGTTTTGATGAACCAACAGTAGAATCCATCATCATTAACCGAGCAACGCGCTCGTTGACCTTGTACCACCAAATGATTGGGCGTGGTTCCAGAAAACTTCCAAATAAAAGTGAATTTCAAATCATTGACCTAGGAAATAACGTTCGTCGCTTCGGTTACTGGCAAGATTACATCAATTGGCAAGATGCCTTTAAATTTCCGGATCGCTTTCTAGAATCGCGTATTTCAGAATTAGAGGACATGGAATTCGAGGTTGAATTTGAATTCCCGAAAGGATTTGATAAATACATGCCTTCTGCCATTTTAGAAGAGTTCAACATTAAGGATTGTTATTACGAATGTTTAGACCGTGGTGAAAAAGGAAAGGTTGCGATTGATTTATCCATAGACAACCATTTTAAAGCCATTGAATCTGCTGCAAATAACTTAGATCATGCGCTTGATTTAATGCAGGTTATACAAGATCACATCGAGCATCGATTGAAGCACTACACGAAATGTATATCAAAAAGCACGGACAACTATTTCAAGTATCTTTTGGAAACCTACAATCGTCAGTTAGCACAAAAAATAAGATTGAATATTGAAGATTGATGCTTTTTCTGTAATTTTAAATGCACATGAAAAAAATCATTCTAATTTGTTTTTGTCTTCTCCAAGGAATTTCCTTTTCACAAGGAAACAAGTTAAAGACATATCTGGACACGAAGCAATTTTATGCTCCAAACGTAGGTAATTACCTGGAAGTGTACATGCAATTCGTATCCTATTCAGTCACATATAAGGATGAAGGAAATGGATTAAGAGCGAAAGTTCTTATTTCTGTGGAAATTTCGGATAGTTCCACTGTTGTTTTTACCGATAAATATGTTCTTGAATCTCCTGAAGCAATCGATAGCATTCAAGATGATTTTTATGAAGTGCTTCGCGTTCAATTAAATCCTGGAAAGTATTCTTTAAAAATTGATTTACTTGATGTAAACAAAGACGGTTCTGAAATATCAGGTACTTTACCGATTTCGATTGAAGATTTTTCGATAAAAACCAAAATTTCAGATGTGCTTGTTGCTGAATATGCATATCCAAGTGACAAACAAACCAATTTTGATAAATCTGGATACCACATTATTCCGATGCTTTCTAGTTTTTATGGGACGGATTCTAAAACATTACCCGTTTACCTTGAATTGTACGGCACTGATAACATTTCGGATAGTACTTTTCTCCTTTCTCATCGCATCATTAACATGAAAGATGCCAGTGAAATCCCTGGATTTACGAGAACGAGTAAATTGTATAAATCTTCCGTTGTTCCAGTTTTCGAAACGATTAACATAGAAGAATTAAATTCTGGAAATTATCAAATTGAGTATCGTTTGACAAATAACTCGAATGAAATACTTGCTTTTCAAACATACGATTTCGAGCGAAGCAATGATAATAATTACATGTTCACAATGGAAAACATGCTGTTAGACCCTGCGTTTCAATCGTCCATTCCATCGGATTCAACCCTATACTTTTTAGAAAGCTTGATTCCAATTTCGAAGCCCGCGGAAATAAAAAACATCATCGAAACACTGAAATCAAAAAACATCGATGATGCTCGAAAACACCTTCAAGGTTATTGGACTGTTTCCACACCAACAAATCCTTATGAGTCATGGTTGAAATATAAAGCACAAGTTGTTTTTGTCCAAAAAATCTATGGAAATAATTTTCAAGAAGGATTTGAGACTGATCGTGGTCGTGTTTATTTGAAATATGGCGCACCGAATCAAATAAACGAAAGAGAGTCTTCTCCATCAGAATACCCATACGAAATTTGGACCTACAACAAAATTGGAATGTACAGTAATAGGCGCTTCGTTTTTTACAATCCTGACTTGGTAAATAATGCCTATCGCCTACTCCATTCAGATATGATTGGAGAATTAAAGAATCCGGCTTGGCCTCAAATTTTGTCAAAACGCAACACCTACAATGGAAACGTGGATAATCCCAATCAAAATAATGTGGACCATTGGGGTGGAGATAGCAATGATTTGTTCCGACAATACTAGGCATGGACACTTCACTAGCAATTGTCATTTTAAATTATAACGGTAAACACCATTTGGAAAGGTATTTACCAAGTGTGCTTCAATATTCGAAGAACAACCCCGTTTACATCGCTGATAACGCAAGTACGGATGATTCCATTTCATTTATTCAAGAGCATTTCACTGATGTACATATCATTGAGCAGAAACGAAATTTCGGATTTGCTGGAGGATATAATGTTGCTTTGGAACAATTAAACGGACAATTCGATTATTACCTACTACTCAATAGTGATGTTGAAGTGAGTGAAAATTGGATTGAACCATTGAAAGTATTCTTGGATACGCATGAAAACACAGCTGCCTGTCAACCAAAGATAAAATCTTGGCTCAATAAGGATTCCTTTGAGCACGCAGGAGCAGCAGGCGGATTTGTAGACCTGCACTATTTTCCCTTTTGTCGTGGACGTATTTTTGATACACTTGAAAAAGATGGTGGTCAACATGACTATGAAATTCCTGTTACATGGACATCCGGTGCTGCAATGTTAATTCGAGCAAATATTTTTCATCAAGTAAGAGGATTCGATTCTGATTTCTTTGCCCACATGGAAGAAATTGATTTGTGTATACGACTAGGGAATTTAGGATTTGATTTCTATTGTGTTCCTGAAAGTACTGTTTACCATTTAGGTGGTGGAACACTCGATTATGATTCTCCGAAGAAAGTCTATTTGAATTTCCGAAACAGTCTTTTCATGTTAATGAAAAACCATGCCGGACTTTTATTTCCAAGTTTGTTTATCCGAATGTGTTTAGATGGTATTGCAGGAATTAAATTTCTACTTTCAGGGAAATTCCAATTGACATGGATGGTGTTTTTAGCACACATGAACCTGTATGCTCAATTCGGTCGGTTCTATAAAAAAAGACGTAAAATCAATACCAAAGAAAGAAAATTCTATCGTTATAACGGTCGCATTATCTGGGATTTCTACTTTTTGAAAAATAAAGTTTATTCGAAATTAAACAAACGAAAATTCAATTAATGAAGACGATATTCAGTACCATTTTCTTGACGCTTGGATTTATTTCCTCCGCTCAAGTAAAAAACGTCATGGAGGCGAGTGATAAAGCACAGAAAATCATCGGGAAACCAACCGATACTTTTAATCCATACGTTTACGTCATGCCAACGATTGGAACAGGTGGACACGGACATACTTTCCCTGGGGTTTGCGCACCATTCGGCATGATGCAGTTGAGTCCAGACACGCGTCACGATGGCTGGGATGGTTGCGGTGGATACCATTACTCCGATTCTGTCATTTATGGATTTAGTCACACACACTTAAGCGGAACAGGAGTTCCGGATTATGCGGATTTATTGATCTCACCACAATCAGGAAAAAAAGCAAAACTGCTACCGAAATACCAAGATGCGAAAAACGGATACGGGTCAAAATTTACTCACAATAAGGAAAAAGCACGCGCTGGATTCTATGAAGTTTTTTTGGAAGATGAACAAATCAATGTGCGCTTAACGACAAGTGAACGTGCTGGAATTCACGAATACACCTTCATGAATGCGAAAGGAAAAAAGTACATCTTGTTGGATTTAGATTACCGTGACAAGGTTCTAGACGCCGGTTTCGAGGTCATCAACAGCACCAATATCTCTGGAAAAAGAGTTTCAGAAGCGTGGGCGAATGAACAACATTTTTATTTTCACTTAGAAACATCCACCCCATTCAGCTCCGCAAAACCAGTGAAAATTGCCGGTACACATAAATTATTACTAGAATTCCCGAAGGACACCAAAGTATTATTTGTCAAAGTTGGTATGTCTCATGTGGATCAAAAAGGTGCGGCACACAATCTACAACTCGAAATTCCAGGATTTGATTTCATGCAAGTGTATTCGCGAAACATCGAAAAATGGAACAACGAACTAAGTAAAATCAAGGTTGAATCGTTAAATTTTGAAGATGCCATCATTTTTTACACGAGTTTGTATCATTGCATGGTTGCTCCAAATTTGATGAGTGATCTTGACGGACGTTACCGTGGACGCGATCAGAAGATCCATCAATTAATCAAGGACAATCAATATACCGTATTCTCACTTTGGGATACATACCGTGGAAATCATCCCTTGTTTACATTGATTCAACAAGAGCGAACGACTCAATTCATTCGGACCTTTTTACGTCAATTTGATGAAGGCGGCGATCTTCCAGTATGGGAATTGGCAGCCTGCGAAACAGAATGTATGATCGGTTACCATAGCGTTAGTGTCATTTCTGATGCCTACATGAAAGGATTGGATGGAAAAACAAAAGTTGCTGCTTTGGCTTACGATGCGAAAAAAGCATTAAACGACATGCATTTCACGGCAAACATCAACGAACTTGGGAAACAAACCTATGCGAACAATGGCTATTTAAGTTCAAGCGATGAACCTGAGTCCGTTTCAAAAACCTTGGAATATGCCTACGACGATTTTTGCATAGCTGAAATGGCTGCGGCTATGGGGAACGACGAAATGGCGAAAACGTACCGCAAACGAAGCTTTTCCTTTGTGAATTTATTCGATCCGAATACGAAATTCATGCGTGCACGACGCGGGGCACAGTGGTACGGACCTTTTGATCCTTCAGAGGTGAATTTCAACTACACCGAAGCGAATAGTTGGCAGTATTCCCTTTATGCTCCACATGAAATTGAAGTATTAACGAATTTACTTGGCGGAAGGGATTCATTGGAAGCGTGGTTGGATCGACTATTTACGACTGAAATGAAATTGTCGGGACGTGAACAAGCGGACATCACTGGATTAATCGGTCAATACGCGCATGGAAACGAACCTTCGCATCACATGGCATATTTATACAACTTCACTAATGCTCCATACAAAACGCAGTATTATGTCGATCGTATTTTGAAAGAAATGTATCACGCGAAACCAGATGGGCTTTCCGGAAATGAGGACTGTGGACAAATGAGTGCTTGGTATGTTTTAAGTTCACTTGGACTATATCCAATTGCACCAGGAAATTCCATGTACCAAATTGGAAGACCAATCTTCAGCAAAGCGACAATCAAAGTAGACAATCAGACCAATTCAAAAATTGAGATTATTTGCAACAATCAAAGTGCCACGAATTGTTATGTTGCGTCAGTAAAATGGAACGGGAAATTAATTCCAGATTTTCAAATTGACCACAAAACATTGATGCTTGGTGGGAAATTGGAATTTGAAATGACCGACAAAAAACAAGAAAAATCGAATTATCCACAAATGAATTCAGTAGAAATCCCTGCTGATGTGGTTCCTGCTCCATTTATTAAAACCGAACAACGGATTTTTGAGCAAGAACTTTATTTGGAATTAGGACATGTGATTTTATCACCAACGGATTCGTATGAATTAAAATTTCGTCTAAACAATGGTCCTTGGAATGACTATGCTCAACCAATCAAAATCAAGGAAACAACAACCATAGATTTGCAATTATTGAGAAAAAATGCGTCTGGAATGAAAGCTGAAAGTGCCATTGTTTCGAGTCAATTCATTCGTAAAAATCCGAATGTCAATTTGAAATTAG
>CAIRMS010000163.1 GCA_903879765.1 uncultured Flavobacteriales bacterium | reverse complement strand
TTATTAAGTAACGTTTTTTCGAGCCGGAACTACATCTAAATGAATATTGATGGCACTTGAATGAATATCGCAAATGATTGATTGACTTACCATTAAATTTATTTTTTAAAAAATATATGAAAGCGAAAAAAAAGCAGTTATAGATAAAAAAAACTTTCATGAAAAATCGTCAATGTTTAGAATGTGCTGTTAAATTGGTTGGCAGAAGAGACCAAAAATTTTGTTCGGATTATTGCCGCAACTCTTTTAACAACCGAATCAATGAAGATGCAAATATGGTTGTTAGGCGTATTAATGCCATTTTAAGAAAAAACCGAAGAATCCTTGCCAACCTGAATCCAGATGGGAAAAGGACGGTAGAAGGTATGCTACTCGCCGAGGAAGGATTCAACTTTCACTATTACACGAATGTTTATTCCACAAGAAAAGGATCGAGTTACGTTTTTTGTTACGATTTTGGTTATATTCGACTCAATAATGACCAATACATGTTGGTCCAAAAAGAAGATTACGTAAAATAAAGACCTTCATGTCAGCGAACGAACAAATTAAATGTCCAAATTGTGGGACAAACATCGATGTAACCAATATTCTTTCTCATCAGCTTGAAGCAGAATATCAGGCGAAATACCAGGCTCAAATACATTCAGAACAAGCAAAAATGAATGATCTCCTAGAAAAACTTCGGGAGGAGAAAATGGCTTTTGAAGAGAAGAAAAAAAGGGAAAATGAACTTTTTCATGATCGATTGGAAAAATCAATCATAGAAGAGCGAAGCAAAATTAAGGAAAAACTCAAATTGAAAATCGCTCAAGAACAAGGTGCCCAAATGGATGCGTTGCAAAAAGAACTCAACGAAAAATCCGCACAAGTTAGTGAACTGAACAAAACAAAAGCTGAAGTTCAACGCCTGACACGAGAAAAAGAGGAAGCACAGTCCATTGCGCAATTGGCAGCAGAAACGAAAATGAATGAAATTCTTCAACTTGAAAAGGAGAAAATCAAAAAAATAGTGGAGGATAGCAATGAAATGAAGATTAAAGAACTTCAAAAAAAATTAGACGATCAAAAAACGCTTACCGAAGAAATGAAACGCAAGCAGGAACAAGGATCCATGCAGTTACAAGGTGAGGTGCAAGAATTAGCAATTGAAGAATGGTTGGGTACACAGTTTCCACTGGACACCATTGAAGAAATCAAAAAAGGAGCGCGAGGTGGCGACTGCATCCAAATCGTGAACACACGCAGTGATCAAAATTGCGGAAAAATATATTACGAAAGCAAGCGTACGAAAGATTTTCAACCCGGATGGATTGCAAAATTCAAAGCGGATATGCGTGAAAAAGGAGCCGATATTGGTGTTTTAGTAACGGAAGCCATGCCATCGGATTTAGAGCGCATGGGAATGAAAGATGGTGTCTACGTTTGTACATACGAAGAATTTAAAGGTTTATCAGGCGTTTTACGTGAGACGGTGATCCAAGTGCATGGAGCATTGGGTTCTCAGGTTAATCGTGGAGATAAAATGCACATGTTATACGACTTCCTGACCAGTACGAATTTCCGCATGCAAGTGGAAGCTATCGTAGAAGGATTCACCTCGATGAAAAATGGACTCGAAACTGAAAAACGTTCCATGCAACGCATTTGGAAAGAACGCGAAAAGCAAATAGAGAAAGTCATCATTAATACCATTGATATGCATGCCTCGATTCGTGGAATCGCTGGAAGTGCGATTCAAAGTGTCCGAGCATTAGAATTACCAGGAGAAGATGACGATGAAATTATCGAATAACACATATACTGGTTCAGCAGGAAGACAAAGCCTCATTGATTTTGAAATTCCAGAAAAATATAACGGTCAAGTCCTTGTTTTCGTTCATGGATTCATGGGATTCAAGGATTGGGGAGCGTGGAACCTCGTACAGCAGTTTTTTACAGAAAGAGGTTTTGGTTTCTGTAAATTCAATTTGAGCCATAACGGTGGTACCATCGAAAACGGAATCGATTTTCCAGATGAAAAAGCTTTTGGTGAAAATTGTTATTCCTACGAAGTACAAGATATCGAAGCTGCACTCCATTGGATGATACAACAAGCTAAGAACATTCAAGGAATTCACCTCATCGGACATTCCAGAGGAGGTGGAGCTGTCATCCTCGCTGGAAGAAATTTACAAACTACTTTCCCCCTGCGTTCCATCCATACTTGGGCTGCTATTTCGGATATTGTGTCGCGTTTCCCACAAGATCTTGCTCATAACCAATGGAAAAAAGAAGGTGTCCGCTACATTGAAAATGGACGAACCAAACAAAAACTTCCACAGTATTTTTCCTTGTATGAAGATTACGAAAGAAATGCATCCGAATTGAACATTGAAATCGCCATTAAAGACTTAAAAATTCCGATTACATTGTATCATGGAGATAAGGATACTTCTGTTCCAATTGAAGAAGGCTATGATTTAGCCAAATGGAAAGGACTTGATTTACATGTGATCACAAACGCTGACCATGTCTTTGGTGCAATGCAACCTTGGAGAAATCCAGCGCTTCCCACTACTCTTTTTGAGCTTTGTGAACTAACCTTAAATCAACTGAAATAAAAAAGGCTGTAGAAAACTACAGCCTTGAAAAGTGGGAGAAAGACGGGTCTCGAACCCGCGACCTCTGGTACCACAAACCAGCGCTCTAACCAACTGAGCTACATTCTCCGTTTTACGTGGGTGCAAATATATTAAATCTTATTTAATTTACGTAATTCTGCACCAAACTGATTTCATTTTTTTATCATTTTTTCTACCGGTGACCATTGTTTCATGTCATTTTCCAATTTCATTGTAACTTTAAAACTTGAAATCAACATAAACTATAGATGAGAAAAAAAGTCAATTTTTTACCAGACCAAATAACAAATTGTTACACTTACGCATCCTACAAAAGCTTAGTTGTAGAATTAGTTGCACAAGGAAAAACATCTGGCCCAGAACAACGCGAAGATCTTATCCATTATACAGAATTAAATGCGAAGCGCATGAAGCGCATTGAAAAGACGACGATTTTAACAGAAGAACTAAAGAATAGTCTTAATCGAATCAACGAATCGTTTACTTGGATCCTCATCAGCGAAGCATGGTGTGGCGATGCGGCACAAATTGTTCCTGTTATTGGAAAAATTGCAGATCAAAATTCACGAATCGAATTGAAAATCATCCTGCGAGATGATCATTTAAGCATCATGGATCAATACTTAACAAATGGTGGCAGGTCCATCCCGAAATTAATTTGCTTAGACCAAGATTTTCAAGAAGTTTTTGTTTGGGGTCCGAGACCAAAATCGATTCAACAAGTAGTAACGGAGACCAAAGCTGAAGGAATCACTGATCATGGCATTCTTGTTGAACGTATACAAAACGCATATAATCTAGATCACACAAGATCCATTCAACAGGAAATCAAGGAACTTATTGACCGTCTCTCGGTAAAATAAAATACTGCAAAAAAGCCCTGACGATTCTACTGTCAGGGCTTTTGTTTATGGCTAAAGTCACACTATTACAGTGTTCCTCTATTTTCTTGTTCCCTTTCGATGGATTCAAACAATGCTTTAAAGTTACCTTTACCAAAAGACTGTGCTCCTTTTCGTTGGATGATTTCAAAGAACATGGTTGGACGATCTACTACCGGTTTTGTAAATAACTGCAATAGATATCCTTCTTCATCGCGGTCAATTAAGATACCGTGTTGTTTCAGCACCTCAATATCCTCTTCAATATCTCCTACTCTTTCAAGTAAGTCATCATAGTAGGTATCTGGCACATACAAGAATTCGACACCGCGATCACGCATGGCAGAAACTGTAGCAACAATATCATTGGTAGCTACCGCAATGTGCTGAACACCTGCTCCATTGTAAAAATCAATGTATTCTTCAATTTGAGATTTTTTCTTTCCTTCAGCTGGTTCGTTGATCGGGAATTTAATGCGTCCATTACCGTTTGACATTACCTTCGACATCAAGGCTGTATATTCTGTTGAGATATCATTATCGTCAAATGAAATAATTTGTGCAAAGCCCATGACTTTTTTATAGAAGTCACACCATGTATTCATTTCATGCCAATCCACATTTCCAACCATGTGGTCAATGAATTTTAGTCCAGTTGGTTCTGGATTGTAATGTGATTCCCATTTTCTATATCCTGGTAAGAAAATTCCATCGTAATTTTTACGCTCTACGAAAATATGAACCGTTTCACCGTAGGTATAGATTCCTGAACGAATCACACATCCATCTGCATCTTCTTCTTTGGTAGGTTCCATAAATGGTTTCGCTCCGCGCTTTGTGGTTTCCTCGAAAGCTTTTGTTGCATCCTCCACCCAAAGTGCGATTACCTTCACGCCATCACCATGCTTTTTTAAATGCTCATTGATCGGGCTATCAGACGTTAATGGCGTAGTTAAAACCAAGCGGATTTTATCCTGCTTCAATACATAGGATACACGATCCTTCAATCCAGTTTCTAGTCCGGCATATGCTTCTGATTGAAATCCGAATGCTGTTTTATAGTAAAGTGCCGATTGTTTCGCATTTCCAACATATAATTCTACGTAGTCTGTTCCTAAAAGAGGAAGAAAATCCTCAGCTTCGGGGAACAACTTCTCCAAACTATATTCTACGTTCTGTAGATCTTTTAAATTTTTAATTTCTGCTGACATATTCTTTAATTCTTTGCAATATTATCGAAAATTTAGGACTTAATGCATCCATGATTTTACGTACTCAGGTAATTCCATTTCCATCGCGCGTTTTGTCAATTTTAATGGTTTAAAGGTATCGATCATCACCGCTAATTCTTGCGTTTCTGTTTTACCGATTGAACGCTCATAAGCTCCCGGGTGTGGTCCGTGTGGAATTCCAGAAGGATGCAAGGTTATTTGACCTTTTTCGATGTTGTTTCGACTCATGAAATCACCATCAACGTAGTACAATACCTCATCCGAGTCTATGTTACTATGGTTATATGGCGAGGGAATTGAATCGGGGTGGTAATCATATAAACGAGGAACAAATGAGCAAATGACGAAGGCACTCGTTTCAAAAGTCTGATGTATTGGGGGGGGTAAATGTACGCGTCCAGTAATTGGTTCAAAGTCGTGAATTGAAAAAGCATAGGGGAAATTATATCCATCCCATCCAACAACATTAAAAGGATGATGCGCATATACATAGTCATAAAGCACATCTTGTTTTTTGATGCGAATTAAGAAGTCACCTTCCTCGTTATGCGTTTCCAATTCATGTGGACGACGCAGGTCCCTTTCACAGAATGGAGAATGCTCGAGTAATTGTCCAAACCAATTTCGGTATCTTTTCGGAGTAAAAACTGGATGAAATGACTGAATCACCAATAGACGATTATCACTATCCTTGAATTCAAGTTGATAAATCATTCCACGAGGAATAACTAAATAGTCTCCGTAACTAAAATCGATGTTACCAAGTTGAGTTCTCAGTTTTCCCGAACCGCGGTGAATGAAGATTACCTCATCAGCATCGGCGTTTTTATAAAAGTACTCTGTCATAGACTTTGTTGGTGCTGCCAACTCAATGTACACATCGCTATTCACTAAAACGGGTACACGGCTTTCAATGTAATCTTCGTTGGGTTGTAAATCGTAGCCTCGAAAACTACGCATCAACATGTTTTTCTCAATGGCAATTTCAGGAGCGATGTCTTTTTGGCCAAGAATCTCCTTTACAACAGTTGGAGGTTGAATGTGGTATAAAAGCGATGACATCCCGTCAAATCCAGCTGTTCCGAACAACTGCTCATGATACAAATCACCATTTTCTTGACGAAAAACAGTGTGTCGTTTGTGTGGAATTTTTCCTAATTGATGATAAAAAGGCATAGTTGAATTTTATGTTTGATAAAACAATCGGTCTAAAATTAGTTAATAAAGATCATTTACCAACAAAACTAAAGAGCTCTGAATAACTAATAAATGATTTTAATCAGTTTTCGAAGAAATAAAAAATAGATTAGAAACTGATTTATAACAAATGCAAAACTTAAATTTGTGTAAATACTTTTTACATGTCAAAAATCATCGTTATCGGTTCTTGCGGACAAATTGGAACTGAGCTCGTTTTAGCATTGCGTAATTTAAACGGCGCACAAAATGTCATTGCAGCAGATTTAAAAGAGGAATGTCCAACAATACTTTCCAATGGTCCATATATAAGGATGGATATTTTAGACCGTGAAGCAGTTCGAAAGTACATCATTGACGAGCAGGTACAAGAAGTCTATTTGTTAGCAGCGTTACTTTCTGCAACAGCAGAGAAAAATCCTGATTTCGCATGGCGTTTAAATATGGAAGGATTGTTCACCATTTTAGATTTAGCGAAAGAAGGACATGTGAAAAAAGTATTTTGGCCTAGTTCGATTGCTGTTTTTGGTCCAACCACTCCTGCTGACTTAACACCTCAACACACAGTAATGGAACCATCCACCGTTTACGGAATATCTAAGCAAGCGGGTGAACGTTGGTGTGAATACTACTTCAATAAATTTGGTGTGGATGTTCGAAGCATCCGTTATCCTGGGTTGATCTCCTACAAAAGTTTACCTGGTGGAGGAACCACAGATTACGCTGTTGACATTTTTTACAAGGCAAAATCCCAAGGAAACTTTACCTGTTTTTTAAAAGAAGACACCGCTTTACCGATGATGTTCATGGATGACGCCATTCGCGGAACCATAGAATTGATGCAAGCGCCAGCTGAGCAAATCAAGATTCGTTCAGCATACAATTTAGCTGGTTCATCTTTTACTCCAGCGGAACTAGCGCGTTCGATTCAAAAACATTTACCGGATTTCACCATTGATTACGTGCCAGATTTTCGTCAAGCCATTGCCGACAGTTGGCCAAATAGCATTGATGATTCCTATGCTCAAAAGGATTGGGGATGGAAAGCGCAATTCGATACCAACGCAATGGTGAAAGTGATGTTGGAGAATGTGAACGTTTAATTTTTTTCTTTTTTATTGACTCTTAAAACCCTTTGAATACTAAGCATTTATCCTAAATATTAGTTTTTTTTACTATTTTGTTTAACCTTTTTTGATTTTTGTTAAACATTTTTGTTTAACTTTATGACTCAATTGTTAAACAAAGTAATATGTCAACCTTAGAATTTAATGAAGCACTCGTTGGTTTAGAGAATAATCTAACATCCTTTGCTATGAGTTTTACTCGAAATCAAGAGGATGCGAAAGATTTAACGCAAGAAACCATGCTAAAGGCGATTACCTATCGCAACTATTACACACCACAAACAAACTTTAAAGCTTGGGTGTTTACCATCATGCGTAATTTGTTTATCAATCAATACCGACGCAAGGTAAAATCCGGTGCTATTTTTGATCATTCGAAAGAAGCATTTTTGGTGTCAAATACGCCGAGTCATGAAGAATCTGCGATTGAAATCATTTCCGTGAAGGATATTCAAGAAAAAATTGATACCTTAGGAGAAGAATACAAGGAGCCCTTCGAAATGCATTTTCAAGGCTTTAAATACAAAGAGATTGCGGACAAATTAGATATTCCGATTGGCACAGTGAAAAGTCGTATTTTCATTGCACGTAAAAAGTTGATGGAATGTTTACCAGACTTTGCCTTTTCAGCAAATTAATTTATGAGTAAAAAAGTTACCATTCTTGGAGCTGGAATTTCCAGTTTGTCCACCGCCGCATTTCTCGGAAAAGCCGGTTACGATGTCACCATTTTAGAGAAGAATAGTCACATTGGAGGACGCGCACGTCAGTTTGAATCAGATGGATTCACCTTTGACATGGGTCCGAGTTGGTATTGGATGCCTGATGTTTTTGAGCGTTTTTACAATCAATTCGGTCATACCGCGAGTGATTTTTACGAGTTAAAACGCCTAGATCCATCGTACCGTGTGTACTGGCCGGATCACAGTTATACAGACGTTCCTGCTTCCATGAACGAACTCGAACAATGGTTTGAATCAATGGAACCAGGTAGCTCACTTCAATTGCGTAAATTCTTAAAGGACGCCGCATACAAATACCAAGTTGGAATGCAAGATTTGGTTTACAAACCAAGTCTAAGCTTATTAGAATTTGCCGATCGACGCGTTTTAGGTGGATTGTTGAACATGCATTTACTCTCCTCCTTCTCAACGTACATTCGAAAATATTTCAAACATCCGAAAATATTATCTCTCCTGGAATTCCCCGTGCTATTTTTGGGTGCCATGCCTAACGAGACACCTGCACTTTATTCCTTAATGAATTACGCAGATATGTCTTTGGGTACTTGGTATCCCATGGGTGGAATGCACAAATTCATTGAAGCATTTGCGGAAATCGCGAAAAGTCAAGGTGTAAAGATTTTAACAGATCAAGAAGTTACGGGATTCGAAACCAACTCAAAATTGGCCACAGCCGCACGAACGGAAAAAGGATTGTTCGATTCAGATGTCATTGTTTCGGGTGCTGATTATGAGCATACAGAAAGCAAATTACTTAAGGATAAAGCAAATTATTCCGAAAAGTATTGGGATAAACGCACCATGGCACCTTCGTGTTTGATTTTCTATGTTGGCATCAACAAACGTGTAGAAAACTTACAACACCACAATTTATTCTTTGATGAATCTCTTGAAGAACACGGAAAAGAAATTTACAAGGATCCAAGTTGGCCGACTTCTCCCCTATTCTATTTGAGTGCTCCATCACTTACGGATCCATCTGTTGCCCCTGAAGGATGTGAAAATTTATTTTTTCTCGTTCCAATTGCGCCAAATTTAAAAGATGAGGACGAAATTCGCGAGAAATATTTCGATATCCTAGTGAAAAGATTAAAAGACATCACTGGAAATGATATCAGTCAAAATATCGTTTATAAAAGAAGTTATTGCATTAACGACTTCAAAAGTGACTACCATGCATTCAAAGGAAATGCATACGGACTTGCCAATACCTTGCTTCAAACAGCGATTTTGAAACCAAGTTTGAAAAATAAAAAATTGAAGAACTTCTATTACACAGGGCAATTAACAGTTCCTGGTCCAGGGGTTCCACCTTCCATTATTTCCGGTGAAGTAGTGGCGAAACAAATTATGAAAGAATTTCCGCTAAATTAACGGCTATGAAACAATTATTCGACGATATCAGTCAAGAGATGAGCCAACTAACTACCAAAAGGTATAGCACATCATTCTCCTTAGGAATTAGTTTTTTAGATTCCGATTTGCATAAACCAATTTATTCGATTTATGGTTTTGTTCGTTTTGCAGATGAAATCGTTGACTCCTTTCATGGATTCGATAAAGAAGCTTTATTAGCTGACTTTAAGGTTCAAACTTACAAAGCCATCGCAGAAGGTATTTCATTAAATCCAATTTTAAATAGTTTCCAATGGGCAGTCAACAAATATTCCATCCCAATGGATTTGATTGACACCTTTTTAAATTCCATGGAAATGGATTTAAACAAGCAATTCTACAGCAAAGAACAATATGAATTGTACATCCTTGGATCTGCGGAAGTTGTCGGGCTCATGTGCTTGAAAGTTTTCGTAGATGGAAATGAGGCAGAGTATGAAAGACTCAAACCGAGTGCAATGAAACTTGGTTCTGCTTTTCAAAAAATCAATTTTTTAAGAGATTTAAAGGACGATTTTCAAACATTAGGCAGAACTTATTTCCCTGGAATCAACATGGAAGAGTTCAATGCAACAGTGAAAAAAGAAATTGAGGCTGACATCGAAGCGGATTTTCGCGCAGGTTACGAAGGAATTTTACAACTCCCAAAAAATGCGCGTTTCGGAGTATATATGGCATATAAATACTACTTCAAATTATTCAAAAAAATCAAAGCGAAATCTGCTCAAAACATACTAACTGAACGCATACGTATTCCTAATTACCGAAAAATGCGCATTCTCCTGACTTCATACGTTCGACACAATTTGAATATGTTGTAGTATGATTGAAGAGGTCATTTTAGTAGATGCGTATGATAATGCCATCGGAACGATGGAGAAAATGGAGGCACACGAAAAAGGTTACTTGCACCGTGCATTCTCCATTCTATTGATAAACGAAAAAGGAGAAATGTTACTCCAACAACGCGCATTAGAAAAGTACCATTCTCCTGGACTCTGGACCAATGCTTGTTGCAGTCATCCTCGTCCAACTGAGACCAATCTAGATGCTGCAAACCGACGCTTAAAAGAAGAGCTTGGAATGTCAGTAGATTTGACAGAGATTTTTCATTTCACGTATCGTGCTGAATTTGATCATGGATTAATTGAGCATGAAATCGACCATGTATTTTTGGGAATCACGAATGAGAATCCAACGATAAACTTGTCAGAAGTGATGTCATATAGATGGATGAACCTGACAGAATTACAAGAAGATATTATTGCCCATCCAGAAAAATATACCGCATGGTTTAACTTATTAATGGTTGATCATTTATCCTCCATTCTAAACGCACTGAAACATGAAAGTAAGTAGAAGAGCTACCTTTAACGCAGCACACAGATTGTTTCGCCCAGACTGGACAGACGAGAAAAATATTGAAATTTTTGGAAAATGTAGCAATCCAAATTTCCATGGACACAATTACGTGTTGGAAGTAATCCTTGATGGAGAAATTGACCCGGAAACAGGCTATGTCATTGATTTAAAAATCGTGAAGGACGCCATTAAATCTGAAATTGACGAGCGTTTTGACCACCGCAATCTAAACCTAGACTGCCCAGAATTTAAAGACTTGAATCCAACTGCGGAAAACATTGCAGTTGTAACATGGAACCTACTCAGGTCTAAATTACCCATGCACCTAGAGTTGACCATAAAATTATGGGAAACCGAAAATAATTGTGTCGAGTACGCAGGTAAATAAACAAATATGGTACTTTTTTGGCACCGCAGAGACTTGCGAATTGATGATAATGCCGGATTATTCAAAGCACTGAAAGAAAATGATCAGGTTCAACCTGTTTTTATTTTTGATTCGATGATTCTTTCTGAATTGCCATGTAATGATCAACGTGTACGCTTTATACATCAAGAAATTCAATCCCTTAAAAAAGAATATCAAGAGTTAGATTCCGATCTAAAGGTCTATTTTGGAAATCCAATCGAATTGATACCGAGCATTGCTCAACAGCATAGATGTTCAGCTGTTTACACTAACAGAGATTATGAACCCTACGCTTTAGAACGTGATAAACAGATTTTTGCGTCATTGGAAGAATTGGGAATTTCATTCATTGGTACAAAAGACCACGTGATTTTTGAAAAAAGCGAAGTGACCAAGGATGATGGATTACCATATACTATTTTCACTCCTTATGCTCGAAAATGGAAAGCTGCCTTAACTGAATCGTCTTTAAGCTCTTCTTCAACATCACTTTATCGTGCAAATTTCGCGCGAAGAGAAAAAATTCAAGAATTAATCTCCATGAAAGAGCTTGGCTTCGAGGATATCCAATTATTCCCTTTTCCAGCTAAATCCTTTCCCGATTCAATTGTTAAAAATTACCACGAGAACCGAGATTTTCCAATGGTCAATGGCACGAGCAGACTAAGTTTACACTTGCGTTTTGGCACGATTAGCATTCGGAAATTAGCGCGTTTTGCACTCGAAAGAAATGAGACCTATTTAAATGAATTGATTTGGCGGGACTTCTACCAAATGATCATTTACCACTACCCACATTCGGTAAAAAACGCCTTTAAAAAGCAATATGACAAAATCGAATGGGAGCAAAACGAAGAACATTTTCAAGCTTGGTGTGTGGGAAAAACGGGATATCCACTTGTCGATGCAGGAATGCGAGAACTAAATGAAACTGGATTTATGCATAACCGTGTTCGAATGGTTGTTGCGAGCTTTTTAACGAAACATTTGCTCATTGATTGGAGACGCGGAGAATCCTATTTTGCGGAAAAACTAATTGATTTCGAGTTAGCGAGTAATATCGGTGGATGGCAATGGGCCGCAGGTTGTGGTTGTGATGCAGCGCCTTATTTTCGTGTTTTCAATCCAACGGCTCAACAAGAGAAATTCGACAAACAAAAAAAATACATTCAAAAATGGGTGCCTGAATATGGTACTTCATCTTATCCAAATCCAATCATTGATCATGTCTTTGCAAGGGAACGTGTTCTCAGTAGATTTAAAAAAGCACTAAATGAATAACGCCATTCAAATCGGAGATAAATGTCCGAACTTTAGCCTACCGAATCAAACTGGTGAGGAGATTACAATTTCAGACTACTTAGGAAAACAAAAACTTGTTTTATTTTTCTATCCAAAAGATGATACGCCAGGATGTACAAAGGAGGCATGTGAATTTCGGGATCGCTATTCAGAATTTCTTGAATTAGGATGTGTTGTTTTTGGTATTTCCTCTGATTCGGAATCTTCACATATTGGATTCATTCAGAAGCATTCACTTCCATATTCTTTGTTAGCAGACAAAGACAAAACCGTACGGAAATTATTTGGAGTTCCTGGAAATTTGTTTGGTCTGATTCCAGGAAGAGTAACTTATATCATTGACGAAAACGGAATCGTAATTGGCATTTTTAACTCCCAACTAGATCCTATTGGACACATTGATGCCGCAATAAATTTGCTCCAACCCAATTCCTAACGAAAGATAAACTTATATAAACTTTCTTCC
>CAIRMS010000162.1 GCA_903879765.1 uncultured Flavobacteriales bacterium | reverse complement strand
CTATTTAAAAAACAAACGTTTTTCCACTTTTTCATAGTGCAAAATTAAAAGGATTTGCGCTTTGTTTAACTTAAACACAAGAATCTTCAAACACTTTCGTTATTAAGTTGTTACTTTTGCATGGAATTCTAGTAATAGAATCAAACGAAACACGTCAAATTAGTAAAATCCCTCCGTGGAATATGAAATTAGTACTCTCCTTTCTTTTTATTAGCATCTCACTTATCTCTTTTTCTCAGTCCAAAGTGACACTTAGTGGATACATCACCGATTCCAATGACGGAGAAGCGATGACAGATGTGAAAGTCTATATTCCTGCTCTGAAACTTGGAGCAATGTCCAATGCTTATGGATTCTATTCCTTAACCGTGGTTCCTGGAAAATATAATGTAGAGTATCGTTCTGTTTCCTACGGTTCAGAAGTTCGTGAGATTGATTTAACGAAAAGTACCGTGCTCTCCATCGAATTGGGTGCGAAAGTTAGCGATTCCAAGGAAGTGGTAGTCAATATGAAAAAGACTGAAAACGTGACTTCAACAAAAATGGGTCAAATTGAATTGCAAATGGACCAAATCAAAACCTTACCAGCATTTATGGGAGAGGTGGATGTCATTAAAACCATTCAATTACTTCCAGGTGTTTCTTCGGTTTCCGAGGGTGGACAGGGATTTTACGTGAGAGGTGGAGGTCCAGATCAGAATTTAGTATTACTGGACGAAGGAGTCGTTTACAACGCAGCTCACTTATTTGGATTCTTCTCTGTATTCAATGCGGATGCCGTAAAATCAGTGAACTTGATCAAAGGTGGAATGCCAGCAAATTTTGGCGGAAGAATGTCCTCTGTGCTCGAAGTCAACATGAACGAAGGAAACATGAAGAAATTAAAAGTTACCGGTGGTATCGGTGCGATTTCTTCACGTTTAACCTTGGAAGGACCGATTAAAAAAGACAAAGGATCGTTTATCGTATCTGCGCGTCGAACCTACATTGATATCTTATTGAAAGCAGCCATTTCGGACACTTCTCCGTTTGCAGGTTCTTCTTATTTCTTCTATGATTTTAATGCGAAGTTAAATTATAAATTGTCAGCAAAAGACCGCATTTACTTAAGTGGATATTATGGTAAGGATGTCTTTAATTTCGCTGATAGAGAAGGTGGATTCGGTGCGAACATGCCTTGGGGAAATGGAATTGCAGCTTTGAGATGGAATCACTTGTTTAGTGATAAGTTGTTTATGAACGTGACGACAACTTTCTCTGATTACATGTTTAAATTTGGTTCACAGCAAGATGAATTTCGTTTTGAACTCGCTTCTGGTATCCGCGATATAGGTGCAAAAGTGGACTTTTCTTATTTTCCTAATCCCATACATCGAATTAAGTGGGGAGCAGATTACAAATACCACACATTTACTCCAACAAGCGTAACGGCACAAAATGACACAACTGTTTTTGATACCGGTGCAGCACAAAAATTATATTCGCATGAGGCAGCTGCGTATGTGTTGGATGAGTTTGACTTAAATGATCAAATTCGTTTAAATGTTGGACTTCGCTACAGTGCTTTTGCTCATGTTGGTCCGTTTACACGTTACATTAAAGGCGATGGTATTTCCATGCAAGACACCACGATTCAATACCAGAAAGGCGATTTAATTAAATTTTACCACGGATTGGAACCAAGAGTTTCCATGCGTTGGTTGTTACCCGATAATAGTTCGATCAAAGCAGGATATGCCTACAATTATCAATATGTGCACCTTACATCATTAAGTGCGGTTTCACTTCCTACGGATATTTGGTTTCCAACAACGGATATCGCAAAACCGGAAAAGGGATGGCAAGGTTCAGTAGGGTATTTTAGAAATTTCTTCAAGGACAAATTTGAAAGTTCTGTTGAAGTGTATTACAAGGAAATGAAAAACCTCATTGAATTTAAAGAAGGAGCGTTGCCAGGTGATAACGTGAGCGATAATACTGATAATCTTTTGGTCTTCGGTGAAGGTAGAGCCTATGGAATTGAGTTCTTTTTCAAGAAATCCGTTGGACGCTTTACAGGATGGGTGGGATACACTTGGGCGAAAACGGACCGTAGATTTCCAGACATCAATGAAGGTAATATTTACCCAGCGAAGTATGACCGTCGACACGATTTAACGTTGGTTGGTACTTACAAACTAAATGAACGTTGGACCTTCTCCTCTAGTTTCATTTATGCAACAGGAAACACCTTGACTTTGCCAAGTTCGTGGTACGTTCAAGAGCAAAACTTATTGTTCAATTATGGACCGCGTAATTCAACACGAATGGCGCCGTATCACCGTTTGGATTTGTCTGCTACGTTATACAGTAAAGCATACAAAACGAAAACAGATCCAGCAACTGGAAAAGAAATTGACGTAAAGAAAAGATACCGAAGCAATTGGTCTTTCTCTATTTACAATGTTTACAACCGCATGAATCCGTTCTTTTTATATGTTGACAATGATGGTGATTTTCTCTCTGGAAATTTCAAGTTGTCAGTGAAACAAGTATCCTTATTTCCAATCATACCTAGCGCAACATGGAATTTCGAATTTTAACTAAACTACTTTTTGGCATCAGTATGTTGTTGATGGCTGTATCTTGTACAAAGGAAGTTCAAATAGATATTCCTGGTTACAAAGACCAATTGGTGATCGATGGAAGCATTGAAACGGGTCAACCTGCGATTGTGCTTTTAAGTACAACGAATAATGTCTATTCACCCACAAATTTTCAAGCGTACTTAGAAGGTTTTGTGTCTGGGGCAACAGTCACCATCTCCAACGGCGTTGAAACGGACACCTTGACGGAAATTTGTTCAGATAATCTCCCTCCTGGAACAGAAGAAATTGCGGCTGCGTTTTTTGGTTTGCCTGTAGATGTTTTGGTGAATATGCATCTTTGCGCCTACATTTCTTTTGGAATGTTTGGTGAAGTTGGAAAGACCTACACCTTGAAGGTTGTTAACAATGGTTCTGAATATACAGCAACAACCAATATATCAACTCCTACACCATTGGATTCTCTTTATTGGAAGCCTGAAGGATCTTACACTGATCGTGGATTCTCTTGGGCGAAATTAAGCGATCCATCTGTGAGTGGTGATTCCTACGCTTGGCAAGTGAAATTAGCAGGAATGTCAAATTTTTCGCGCACATTCAATCCATTCTTTAACGATAAATTCTTCAATGGACAAACATTTGATTTTGCCTATGAAAATCCCATGAGTTTCGATGATCCAATGGGCGATCCCGAATACAGGGGATATTACAAACTTGGCGATACGGTGATTGTTAAATTATCTAAAATCGGTAAAAAGGAATACAATTTCTTTGAGAAAAAATACAATCAAATGTATTCAGCTGGAAATCCTTTTTCAACGCCAACAAATATCCCGACAAACATCCAAGGTGGTGCCTTAGGAATTTGGGTTGGTTATTCTCCATCGTTCGATACATTGATTTGTCAATAGCCTAATTTATCTTTCAAAGGATAAAATCGGTTTCTGTGCATTAAAGAATTCGTTTTCTATCATTCCTCTATCATTACGATTAAGTATAAATTATACCCGTTTTTTTGTAAGTAGAAACTGAAGATATCGCGTGAAATTTGACCTGTAACAATACCGTTGCACTTAACTTTTTTACACATGAAAACAAATGAAGAATTGCAAAAAGACGTACAAGATGCCATCAAATGGCAACCCTTATAAAAAGCGGCAGAGATTGGTGTTACAGCTAAAAATGGT
>CAIRMS010000161.1 GCA_903879765.1 uncultured Flavobacteriales bacterium | reverse complement strand
GCATTATTGGACACAGCGGCCAGGAAGTCATCGATGGATAAAACATACCTATGTGTATGATGTAGATCAACTGTTCAAGGAGGTTGTAGAAATGACTCGTGTACTTTCAATAGCCAAAAACCGCTATTACTTTGTGCATGAAAGCTGTGGAAATGTATATGAATTGTATCACGATACACTCAAAAGAATTGACCTAAGTTTCCCACATAGAAATCAGTACGGTTCGGTTATGTACGCTTGGAAAGGCAATGTTTTTATGTTCGGTGGATATGGTTTCTTTCAAGTGAAAAATGTCTTTACGCGATTTGTTCCAAGGGCAAGAGAGTGGTTTGAGGTGGCGATTAAAAGCAAAGATTGTCCTGCAGCTCGCACTGCACCATTGTTTTTTTTAGGAGAGAATTCATTTTATTTATTGGGAGGGATCAATCGAAATCAATTAAAGGGAAAGACAATTCAAGATTGTTGGGAATATGATTGCAAAAGCAAAACATGGAAAAAGTTAGGGGATTTAAGTGAATTGCTAGCCAAGGAATTTAATCTTTTTGATGTTCACGAGAATTTACCGAACGAAATATCCCGCATGTCTAATCGCATTATTGAATTTGACATAGCAAAAAATAAATGGTCTTCCTACGAAAACCCGTTGGTACTGAATATGAACAAAATTGTTTCATCGAAGAATCATGCTTATTTGATGTACGTATTGTCTAATTCAAATAATAAAAATTTATCTGTAGTAGTTCAAAAATTCAGTGAACTAAAGGAATTTAAAATAGGGGAGTATAACATTTATCAGAAACCCTCTGTATTTAGTTTATTTCCGAAAGAGGATTACCTATGGATCTCTTTAATTTTAAATTTCTTTTTATTTACCTTGTTATTTTACATTCGTCGCATGCACAAGGTTCGATTTTTGCAAAGAGCTCAAAAGAAATTGCGTAAAACAGACTTTTCTTCAACCGAATGGGAAGTATTGAGTTTAATACGAATTCAAGGAGAAATGGAACTATCGGCGCTGAATACCTACTTTAATGAGGAGGGACTGTCCCATGAAACGCTTAAAAAGAGAAGAGAGTCTTTTGTTAAAAATTTGCGCATTAAAATAGCGTTGATTACGCGTAAACCAATAGATGAAATCTTGGTTGAATCTAAGCATAACGTGGATAAGCGAATGAAAATCATTCATTGGAATGAAGATATTGATTTGGAAACAGAGGGTTCGCCGGAAAACAATGAAAAGGAGAAATCCTAGTATACCTTATTAATTACAAAAAAAATTAAAAAAGTTCATGCCAAAAGTAATTTTTGAGGCTACTTTTGCATCCTGATTACGTCCGATATAAACGATGACCACCTTTACAGCACTCATTTTAATTATTTTCTTTACTACAGGGTTCATGCTCATGTACTTTGTGACGCCTGTAGTAATTCAAGTAGTCAAGTTGAAAAGATTGTTCGAACGTGTGTCCAATCGTAGTTCACATGTTCAACAAGTTCCTAGCTTTGGCGGCATTACCTTTTTTATTGTTCTTATTCTGGCCCTCAATATTGCCGATCAGTTTTTCATTACTTCGAGAGCGGTTTATTTGGTTCCGTCTGCCTTGTTTATCTTTTTCATGGGCTTGAAAGATGATTTAACGGGAATTAATCCTTGGAATAAAATCATGGTTCAGCTCATTGCAACAACAATTTTATTTTTATCACCAGATTTTCAAATCACAAACCTGCATGGATTTTTAGGTATTCACGAGATTGCACCATGGATATGTATTCCTTTGGCATATTTGGTGGTAATCTTTTACATCAATGCATATAATTTGATTGATGGGATCGACGGTTTAGCATCTGGACTCGGCGCATTATTTTTCACCTTCTTTTCGATCGTATATTTTACCTTGAATGACTACATGATGATGGCTGTTTGTTTGTCAATGGTCGGTGCATTTGTCGCTTTTCTCCGTTACAATACATCCAAGGACAAGCGCATCTTCTTGGGAGATACAGGTTCATTATTGATAGGGTTTCTGATTGCAGCCGTTGTCATTAATATCCTCTCGAAAGACTATCATGAGGACATTCACATGCGTTATGTGGCGAACTTACCGCTCTTGATCATTTCAGCATTGTACATTCCTGTATTTGATTCAATTCGCGTATTTATCATTCGTGTACAAAATAGGAAAAGTCCTTTTTCATCCGATCGAAATCACATACACCATGTTTTATTGGATTACTTTAACCTTTCACATCGCCAAACATCTTTCGTTATCATATTATTTAATACCATTTTCCTTTTACTTATGGGATTTGTTACGGACTTTTTTAAACAATCCATTTCCATTCTTATTCATGCATCAGTTAGCTTAATTTTAGCCCTATACTTAAAAAGACTGGCGAAGAAATTGGCTGCTAGAACGTAATCCACATCAAATAAATCGTATTATTACGTAACTTTGCCAACAAATACTTTTTTCATGCTTCCTCTCCTTAAACACCTTCCTAAAGTTCTTCTAATTTTTCTGATTGGAACAAGTATGACTTCATGTAAGTTGCGTGAGAAATTAGTTTATCTTCAAGATAATTCAGCAGATTCATTAGCGACTATTGGTCAAAACATGACATACGTACCGGTACTTCGGACGGATGATTTATTGTTGATTCAAGTTGGGGGACAAGATCAAGAGGCCTTGGCGGCATTTCAGTTTTATTCTTCATCTGCCAATCAAATGAATAATGCTCAAAACACACAAGTTACAGCGAGCATTACGTATCTAATTGATCAAAACGGAAACATTAATTTCCCTGTTTTAGGCTTTGTGAAATTAGCGGGTCTAACACGTTTGGAAGCGACAGTAAAATTACAAGAGTTAATTTCAGCATACGTAGAAGCTCCAGTGGTGAACATACAACTAAAAAATTTCCGAGTAACTGTATTGGGACAGGTTAAGAATCCAGGCTCATTTGTATTAAATTCAGAGCGGGCAACAATTCTAGATGCGCTGGGACTTGCGGGTGATCTAGATCTTTCAGCAATTCGAAAAAACATTTTGGTGATTCGTGAAATTTCCGGAAAGCGCATCGAATACCGTTTGGATTTAACAAAGAAAGACGTGTACGAAAGTCCTGCGTTTTTTCTTGCACAAAATGATGTCATTTATGTCGAACCGAATGGTGGGGCTCGTTTTCAAGGTCAGAATTTACAAAATTACACACAGGTGTTGACTCCGTTGATATCCATTTTTCTATCATTATACACCATTATTTCCATTAACTAATGAGTTTAGAAACAAAATCAGAGGGAAACTTCGATATGGATCTTGAGGACCAAGGAACGGTTCAACTAAAAGGGATTTTATTTCGCTATTTACGCATTTGGCCCTGGTTTTTATTGTCAATAGGAATCGCTTTATTTTCTTCATACGTTTACCTACGATACAGCACAAATATCTTTGAAACAAAGGCGCAGATTCTATTCCATGATCAAGAAGAGAATGTGATGGAAGAATTGTCTATGTTCTCTGCTTTGGGTGTCGGTCCACAAGGGAGTAAGTTAGGAAATGAAATGGCTATGATGAAAACACCGGGCATTTTATCCGGAATTTCAGAAAAACTACACTTACAGCAACGAACGTATATCCTCGGTAGAAGAACAGGGATACGTAAAACGGATGTATATAAAGTTGAGCCGTTTTTTATTGTCCCATTAAAGATGGATTCAACTTGGAGAGATGTTAAAGCCGAATTCCGCATTCGCATACTTTCCAAAACGAAATTTGAATTGGTTGAAGGAGAAAAGAATAAAATCGGCACTTACCTTTTTGGAACTCCTATCGTAACGAAAACGGGTATTGTTAAAGTTGAAAAAACCACTAATTTTTGGAGGTATTTTATTGAGGATGAGTTTATCATTCAATTGCGTCCATTGAAAATGGTTGTCGAAGAACTCAATTCGATAATCGAATTATCCATGCCTGATAGCAAAGACCGTGGATCTGATTTGGTGGATATCACAATCAAAGGTCCCGTCGTTGAGAAAAACGAAGACATCATTTGGTCTATGATGCAATTCCACAAGGAGGAAAAAATAAAAGATCAAAGTCAAATTGCCCGAAATACGAGTGATTTCATAAATGAACGCATGCGCTTCTTGTCAGATGAATTGAGTGACGTCGAGAAAAGTGCAGAGAATTTTAAGTCACGTCATGAAATCGTTGATGTTTTAACGGATGGACAATCATTTGTTGCCAAAAGAGATGAAATCGAAAAGGAATTGATAACCCAATCCGTTCAATTAAATCTTTGCCAATATTTGGAGGAGTACATGCGGAAAAATGTAAATCCAGGAGAATTGCTTCCAGCAAATCTCGGTTTTGAGGATGAAAGTGTTGTGGCAATAACGGCTCAATACAATCGCTTGGTTTTGGACCGACTTCGATTGTCAAAAACATCCAGCAATAAAAATCCAAGTATTCAAAAAATTGATGATCAGATTGAAGGACTTCGTTATTCCTTAACAGAAGGACTTCGTTCAACAGAATCGCGTATAAGAATAACAATAAAGTCATTAAATGACCAGGTAAATCGTTACGAAGGAAGAATTGCTGCTGTTCCAGGATTCGAGCGTGAATACCGAGATATAGAGCGTCAGCAGCAAATTAAGGAAACGTTGTATGTCTTTTTATTACAAAAACGCGAAGAAAACGAAATTAAGGCGGCTTCGTCCATTGGTAATACAAAAATCATACAAGAACCAAACACAAATATTAATCCAATCTCACCTAAAAGAAGTGTCATTTATTTGGCTAGTTTTTTACTCGGATTACTATTCCCAATAGCAGTTGTTTACCTACGTAATCTATTAGACACAAAAGTACACGGATCACAAGATTTACTCAAGTTTAAACTTCCAGTGTTAGGTGAAATTCCAAAAGGACCCGAGGATCAAAGAAAAATTGTCATAACCAAGAATGCGCGCACCCATATTGCCGAAGCATTCCGCATGGTTCGTTCCAATCTGAACTTTATGATTGATGAAGATCAACATGAAGCAAAAGTGATTTTAGTAACATCATCCATCGCCAAAGAGGGTAAAACATTTATCTCGATTAATCTTTGCCACACCTTAGCTCAAGGTAATAAAACGGCGGTAATTATCGGTTTAGATTTACGAGCGCCGAAAATTGCACGTTACATTGATATGAATCACACTGTTGGGGTAACCAATTATATCGTGAATCCAGATTTAACGTTTGATGATCTAACGATAAAAGATCCTGGAAATCCAAATGTTAGTTACATCATTTCTGGTGATATCCCTCCGAATCCAACAGAATTACTTATGCGAGATAGATTAACACAACTTATCTCAGAAGCTAGAAAAAAATATGATTATGTTATCCTAGATACAGCTCCTGTGGCCTTGGTTTCAGATTCCTTACACATTAGTAAACTTGCAGATATGGTAATCTATGTTGTTCGTGCTGAATTGATTGATTGCGGTATGTTGAATTTACCAGCAAGTTTGTACCAAGACAAAAAATTCGCTAAAATGGCGTGTTTAGTTAATGCTGTAGATATGAAAAAATCGAGTTATGGTTACGGTTATGGCTCAGGATATGGATATGGTTCAGGATATGGATACGGCTACGGCTATGGTTATGGAAACGAATATTTAGATTCTCCAAAACAAAATAGAGGTTTCATTTTTAGCATGTACTCACGATTTCTTAGAAAGAGAAAATGAAAATATTTAGTGTTTTAATCGGTTTAGTATTTTCAATGCAATACCTTGTTTTTGCACAAGGAGAAGTGAAAAATGAATCAATAAGCACACCTCTAGTTGGAATTCATTGGGGAGGAAATCTACCAGGCGGAGATTTATTAGCGAGATATGGTTATCTCAATAACCTTGGCTTTTCTGCAGGATACAAACTTCAAAGCCAATGGTATTTCGGCGTTGATGCGAATTTCATCTTTGGCAACAACGTTAAAATGAATGGAATCTTTGATCACTTATTAGATGACAAGGGTAACATTACAGATGTCAATGGAACCAAGGCGACCGTCCTCGTTTTTCCACGTGGATTTAATGCGAACTTCAGCGTTGGACGCTTATTTCCAACTGGAAAGAAAAACGCCAATTCAGGAATTCTTGTTCACGCTGGCGCAGGTTACTTGTTACATCACTTACGCATCGAAACCAACGATCAAGTGGTTCCCCAAATCGAATTAACATACAAACGTGGCTACGACCGAATGACTACCGGAATCAACTTCCATCAGTTTGTAGGTTATTCCTTCCTCAACAATGGGGGACCATTAAACTTTTATGCAGGTATCTACTGCCAACAAGGTCTGACGTATAATCGTCGCACCATCAACTACGACCAACCGGACATTCCTGTGTCCACCGCTTTGCGCCTCGATCTTCAGACAGGTATTCGCATTGGTTGGTACATCCCATTTTACTCGAAGCAGCCGAAGGATTATTATTATAATTAATGTGCTAATGATTCAATGTGTTAATTAATCAATGTGCTAATGATTCGATGTACTAATGTGCCCATTGGATTTCCACTGCGCCTGAAAGTATCTAGAACATCAATCAACAAGCAAATTAGTCCATTAGCAAATTAAGCAACTAGTCCATTAGCACATTAGCCAATTAGCATATTAGCACATTAGTCCATTAGCACATTAGTCCATTAGCACATTAACCAATTTGACTTTCAACAAACGATTCCATTTCTGGACGCAGTGAAGATACTTTAGTAAGTAGCGAGTTGAACGCTTTGTGAAAATCTGTGGGATTGTTAACCTCAAGGGCGAAGCCTTTTTCAAGAAATAAATCTGCTTCGGGAAATTTTCTATGTTTTGGACCAAATAGGAGTGGTAGTCCATAAACGGCAGGTTCTAGGATATTGTGTAGACTTCCGGTAAAACCACCGCCGATAAAAGCAATTGTTCCATAGCGGTAAGCGGCACTTAATTGTCCAATGCAATCGATGATTAGGATCTGGGCATCCAAAAGTTGCTGTTCATCACGACGCACTTCTAACTGAGTATAGCGCAAAGCTGAAGGAAACGCTGCTTGAATGGATGCAATATGCTGCTCGCTCACATCGTGTGGAGCGATGATCAATTTAGTTGCTCCGAGCTCCGGAAAAGCCGTACACACGATTTCTTCCTCTTTAGGCCAAGAACTCCCAAGTATGAGTGTAATGGAACCCGAGGTAAAGCATGCAAGAAGTTCATTGGTAGTCTGCATTGCTATTTCCTTCGCTTGTACCACACGTTTGTAACGCATGTCGCCAGAAACTGTGCTTTGATGAATACCTATCGATTTCAATAACTTCGCACTTTCTTCGTTTTGCACGTAAAAATGATGAATGCGTTTCAATGCCTTTCTGAAAAATCCACCGTACCAACGAAAATAGAGCTGTGAGGGACGGAAAATTGCCGATACAGCTACTGTTTCGATGTTATTTTCATCCAAAGCTCTAAGGAAATTTGGCCAGAATTCATATTTCACGAAAACCGCTTTTTGTGGCTGTACTATTTGGACAAACGTCCGTGCATTTTGGAGTGTGTCCAGCGGAAGGTAGCAAGCAGCATCAACGATTTTTTCACGTTTTTGGTAATGTTCCATTCCCGATGGAGAGAAGAAACTTACCAATAGGAATAAACTTGGGTCGGCTTCCTTCATAGACTTCATCAAGGGTGACCCCTGGTCAAACTCGCCTAGCGAAGCACAATGAAACCACAACACCTTGCGTTCCTTTGGAATTTGTTTCCGTAATTTCTCTTGCCATTGTTGTCGTCCTTCTACCCAGGCCTTCGCCTTCGGATTGAACCGAGAAGCAACGTGAATCAACACGCCGTAGCATCGAATAAAAAAGGAGTAGATAAGTGACAAGTTTAATTTTTTATAAAAGTAGGGATTATGGAGTAATGTGCTAATGGACTAATGGACTAATTTGCCAATTAGTTTAGGATCTATTTCGTTTTGCAGTGGAGATGATGCGACTGAGTAGTTTACCGATTTGGAGTGATTCGTTAATGAGTGTATCACAATTCATGGGATAACTTGCTTGACAGATTTCGAGCCAATAGGTTGTTTCCTCACATTCCTTGGAGGCAATTTTCAGTTTGTGAATGAAATCCGCTCTAGACTCTGCATGCTGAGCTTCACGAATATTTGCTCCAACAGAAGTACCTGATTTCAACAGTTGATGTGCAATAACGTAACTTCTTTGGGATTGTAACTCTTGACAAAACGACACAATCAATAGTGCAAAATCAAAAGATTTAGTGAGTAATGGGTTCTTAGAATCAGTCATGAATCATTTAACGCAAGAAGTTGAATTTTATTCTCTAAACGTCACATAATCATCAAAATCAATAGGAACTCCACCAGCATATAAGCACATCAGTACATTAAAACAACTAGCACATTGTAACCATAGCACATTAGACAATTAGCACATTAAACAACTAGCAAATTAGCCCATTAGGTCAATAGCACATTAGACAATTAGCACATTAGCACATTAATATGCTCGCTCGTTCCTCTTCTCTACCCAATTGATAAATGCCTTATTCACCACTTTGTTTCCACCAGGTGTTGGATAATCTCCTGTGAAGTACCAGTCTCCAAGGTGATTTGGACAAGCAATGTGTAGGTTTTCTACTGTTTGGAAAACGATTTCAACTTCCGCTTTGATCGTCGGAGGAGTCAACAATTCAGCAATTTTCGCGGAAATTTCTTCGTTGCTGAATGGCGCATAAATTTCTTTCACGAAATTCCGAACTTGTTCCTTTGGTAGGTTTACTTGCTCTATACATTTTTCGTATACTTCTTTTATTACACGGTCCATTTTTCGGTCACGCAACAATTGAATAGCGGCCTCGAATGCGATGAAATCACCCATTTTCGCCATATCGATTCCATAACAATCCGGGTAACGAATTTGAGGTGCAGACGAAACAACAACGATTTTCTTCGGTGACAAACGATCAAGAATTCGTAAGATACTTTGTTTTAAAGTTGTTCCACGTACGATACTATCATCAATTACGATGAGGTTATCTGTTCCTGGACGCACACTTCCATAGGTAATGTCATATACATGCGCAACAAGATCGTCACGTGAGTCATCTTGTGTGATGAAGGTACGCAACTTGGCATCCTTAATTGCAATCTTTTCGATACGTGCACGACGGTTGATGATTTCTGCTAGCTGTTCTGTACTCGCATCTTTTCCAAGCGTTTGAATTTGCTTGATTTTTTGTTGATTCAAATTCTCTTCCAATCCTTTGATCAATCCGTAAAAGGAAACTTCTGCTGTATTTGGAATGAATGAAAATACACTATTGTCGAAATCGTGATTAACCGTCCTTAGTACTTGATCAACGATTAGTCTTCCTAAAGCTTTTCGTTCTTTGTAAATGTCAGTATCTGATCCGCGGGAGAAATAGATGCGTTCAAAAGAACATTTTTTAATCTCTCTAGGAGCATTAATCATCTCTTCTTTTACTTCACCGTTTTTGCGCACGATTAATGCGTGTCCCGGTTGAAGTTCATGGATTTGATCACTGGTTAAGTTGAAGGCAGTTTGAATCACTGGTCGTTCAGATGCAACAACACAAATTTCATCATCTTCATACCAAAATGCCGGACGAATGCCATTTGGATCTCGTAAGACAAATGCGTCACCATGACCAAGTAGCCCTGCCATGGCATATCCACCATCCCAAACTTCGGATGCTTTTTTCAAGATCTTAACCAAATTAACTTCTTTCGCGATGCGAGCATATATTTGATCTTTAGAATAGCCAAGTGATTTGTAATGAGCATATAAGTCGTCATTCTCTACATCAAGGAAATGGCCTATTTTTTCTAAAACCGTTACTGTGTCACTTTTTTCTTTCGGATGTTGACCCAAGTTGACCAAGTTTTGAAACAACTCGTCGACGTTTGTTAAATTGAAATTTCCAGCCACAACCAAGTTGCGAGTAATCCAGTTGTTTTGACGTAAAAATGGGTGACAACTTTCAATGGAGTTTCGTCCAAAAGTTCCGTAACGAAGGTGTCCCAAAAACAATTCTCCAGTGAATCCAGCATTTTGTTTTAGGTAATTAACATCCTTCAGATGGGCAGGATTTTCTTGTTGAATTTGTTGGAATTTCCCATTGATTTGATCAAAAATATCCTGTGTTGGATTCTTTTTTATGGATCGTGTTCTAGAAATGTACCGTTGTCCCGGTTCCATATCGAACTTAATATTCGCGATTCCAGCGCCATCTTGACCACGATTGTGTTGTTTTTCCATGAGTAGGTGCATCTTGTTGATGCCATACAGTGCCGTACCGTACTTTTCCAGGTAATATTCCAAAGGTTTTTTCAGCCTTAAAAGAGCTATTCCACATTCATGTTTTATCGGATCACTCATGGTTCGTTTAAGTTTGCGGCAAAGATAGTGATAATGTATCAATGTACTAATGTAGCAATGATCTAATGTGCTAATTTACCAATGGATTAATGTGCTCCCGCCACGAAATAAAACAACTAGCACATTGTCTAACTGGCACATTAGCACATTAAATAACTAGCACATTAAGCAATTAGCAAATTAGCACATTAAATAACTAGCACATTAAGCAATTAGCAAATTAGCACATTAAATAACTAGCACACTAAGCAATTAGCACATTGGACAACTAGCACATTAGCACATTGGACAACTAGCACACTAAGCCATTAGCACATTAAATCATTAGCACATTAAATCATTAGCACATTATCCTTATTTTTACACAATGATTAAGTTACTATTCATTTCTCTATTCCTCAGCGTTGTATCTTACGGGCAATCAATTCACGAAATAGCACGTACAGGAGATGTTGTCGCGATGAAAAAGCTTTTGGATGAACAACCTAATCAGGTCAATCAACTTTCTGAGCAAGGATTATCTCCATTTTTACTAGCTGCTTACCGCGGAAATAACGAGGTGGCTAAACTTTTAGTGGAACGTGGCGCAGATATTAAAACATGTTTTACAGAAGGTTCTGCAGTTTATGGAGTGATTTATAAAAATAACCTTGAGATTTTCGAACTTTTACTTCAAAAGGGTGTTTCTTTGAACGATACTTGTCAATTTTCTCAATTTGGAACACCGTTACATTTTGCTATGAGTCTAAGAAGGTATGAGTTGGTAGAAAGAATGTTAATGGGAAATCCAAACATGAAAATTCTTGATCAAAATGGAAAATCCATCAAGGAACTTTTGATTTTATATAACGACGAAAAGCTTAACAAAATATTTAAATCCGATGAAAAATAACCTATTATTTCTGATTCTTTTATTTGCGGCGACCATTGTTAAAGCCCAAACATATACAACAGGTGTTGTTAGTTTGAGTTCTACCGCAGGATTAGCTATGACGGCAAAAATCGATGTCGGTACTCAAGTGACACTAACCCTAACAGGACCTTCTGCGAGATGGTTTGCACTTGGTTTTAATGCAACGAGTATGGGTAATGGAGAGGATGTTGTTGGGGTTCACACCTCTGGAACATTGAACTCCTTTGATGCAAGTATAGGAGGATATTCCGCTCCAACTGCAGATCCACAGCAAAACTGGACCATTGTTAGTGACGCAGTTGCATCAGGTGTTCGAACGGTTATTGCTACAAGAGCTTTAAATACAGGAGATGCGAACGACCATATTTTTACCGCTTCCACAGGTTCACTAGGCCTAATTTGGGCGAGAGCAGGAAGTAATGGTTTTAGTTATAGTTACCACGGATCTTCTAATCGTGGAATTACCACTGCGAATTTCACTTTGGTCCCGCCACCACCTACACCAGCGGCACCAACAGGATCTTCTACACAAACCTTTTGTACTGGCGCTGTGCTTTCCCAATTATCGGCAACAGGAACGTCTATTCAATGGTATGCAAGTGCTACAGGTGGAACGCCTTTAAATGGAACTTCGGTTCTGAACAATGGAACAACATATTATGCATCTCAAACAGTGAGCGGTGTAGAATCCACTAATCGATTAGCAGTAACTGTTGTCATAAATACAGCACCATCTTCCCCAACGGGAATTACAGGTGCGGCACACTTTTGCTATGATGGATCAGAATCGTATACGATTACGCCCGTAAGTGGTGCAACTTCCTATGTATGGACAACCCCCAATGGTGCAACGGGAAGCAGCATCGGAACAACACTCAATTTATTGTTTAGCCCAAGTTTTGTGAGTGGTACAGTGAGCGTTCTTGCACAAAATACCTGCGGACAAAGTCCAGCGGTGGTGTTAAGTATCAATCAGCATTTAGCCTATGCAAATACACTGAATGTTTCTTCTTGTAATTCCTATAGCTTCAACGGACAAACGTACACTCAAAGTGGAACATATCCTTTTCAGGGAACAACTGTCTGGGGATGTGATTCGACGGTTGTCTTGAATTTAACTATTGTTCAAGCCTACAATATCAATGTAAACGAAAGCGCTTGTGGAAATTTTGTTTGGAATGGACAATCGTTTTCACAAAGTGGTGTTTACATTGATACCTTGCAAAGTATGTCTGGATGTGATTCTATCGTATCACTAAATTTAACGGTAGTCCAAGCATACACCACTAATGTGACCGAAAGTGCTTGTGGTAGTTTTAGCTGGAATGGTCAATCATTTTGGCAAAGTGGTGTATACATTGATTCCTTACAAAGTATTTCTGGATGCGATTCTACTGTTGCTTTGAATTTAACCATTCATCCAATAACAAGTACGCTAATTGACTCAACTGTTTTTGATGTATTTACATGGAATGGACAGGAATACACAACGTCGGCGTTACACACTCAATTTTTCACGAGTATTTATGGTTGTGATAGCACAGTTACCATAGATTTGACCATTGTAGATTCAGGGCTGAACGAATACGAAGAAACGTTTTTAGTTTATCCAAATCCTCTTAACGAAAATCAGTCCTTGAACATCAGTGGAATTTCTCCTGGAATCTTCCGATTATACGATTTGAATGGATCAGAATTACGTTCCGGAACCTTCTCGACACAGATCAATCTAGAAGGAATCCAACCAGGAATGTACTACGTTTTAATTGGATCACAACGGAAACGCATCACGATCGTAGATTAAAGCTCATATCTCTTTATTCCGCTGAAGCACACCCGTCTAATAGCACATCAACCCATAAGTTAATTAGCACATGAGTTAATTAGCACATTAGCACATTAGTTAATTAGCACATTAGTTAACTAACACATTAGCACATTATTCATGTCCATTCGGCTGACAACACTTCGGTAATTTCTCCACGTCTTCTTTAGCCGCTTTCACCTCATCGGCATCATAACCAATTTTCGCAATTGTTTGCTTGATCGTCAGAAGTTCAATTTTACTCGGGTCGTATTTAACAGTAACAATTTTCGTCTGGTCATCGAGTTCTGCAAATTTGATTCCTTTTATATAGTTTAATTTCCCTTCGATTCGTTCCTTACAATCACCACATTGCGCATTCGTCTGAATTTGACTCGTCATTGATTTTTGCCCAAAACTTAGCGCGCTGAATAGCACAAAGAATAGACTTAAGGTTATTGTTTTCATCATATATAAATTTAAAAAGTATTCATTTCTCACTATCTCTCCTCCACATGAGCACATTAAACTAGCACATTAAGTAACTAGCACATTAGTCCATCGGCAAATTAGCACATTGATTAATTAGCACATTAGCACATTAGTCCATTAGCACATTAATCAATTAGCACATTAGCAAACTAGCACACTAGGGCATTAACCCTTCATCGCATACCTAAGTCCCGCATAAACATTCCAACCCATTATCGGACCCCAAACTCTATTTGCATCGAAGGAACTTCCAAAAGGATTCTGGGCATCAATAATCGGATTCAATTGTCTAAAGTTCGCTAAATTTTCGCCACCAAGGTAAAAATTCCATTTTTTGTAAATATGCGTAATTTGTGAGTTGACCATAGGATACACTGAACTTTGTTCATCATGCTGTTCTAGACCCGACGCTTGAAGAATGACAGGTAAACGTCCCGAGCCGTAAATCGTACATGTAGCATCGAATTCCCAGCGTTTATTTCGCGTTCGGTAGGCGAGATTAACGAATCCACGGTTCTTCGGAATCATCACTTGTTGACGCATTACACCATCGTACAACGCCTTCACATCTAAATGTTTGTAGGCAAATCGAAGTTCGAAGTTCTTAGTGGGTGAATACGACATTTCTAACTGAAAACTATTTGAGTAAGATGAGTTTGCAAGATTTTGAAAGACAATCGCATCCAATGCAGCATCACGATCAACAATCAACTGATTTTGAAAAAGTGTATGATAGAAGTCCAAGCTGATATTCCCATTTTTTTCGAGAACGGTAAAATCTTTCACTAAAGAAATTCCAGCATTCCATGATATTTCCGGTTTGATTTCCGATGGAGCAATCCAGGTTTTGGAATTCGCTAAAAGTGAAATATTGTCAATCATGTAGTTTGGTACACGCCAACCTTTTCCAGCCGTAATGCGTAGATCTGCTCGCTGGGTTAAGGCATATTTCGCATGAATTCGAGGCGAGAATTGTCCGCCATAGGTGAAGTGTTGATCGTAACGCGCTCCTAATACTGTGATTAATCGAGAACCCGTATAGGTATATTCCCCAAAAATCCCCGGGACGATTTCTGTTCGACGTTGATCCAAATTTTGTACTCGCTGACGGATTTGTAGACCAACGAAACTCGCACCAAGTTTAACTTTATGATCACTTGTTGCAATTATATCGTCGTAAATCGCATTCACATAGACGCGTTTTTCTTCTCCTTGAAAATCACGTATACCAAATGCGCCATTCATTGCTTGGTATTTCAGGTTGTAAACTACACCAATTGACCGCATTGGCTTTTTACTAAAGAACCCTGTTTTCGCATAAACATCGGCATGGCGCGAATTCATCACCACTCCGTATCCGTTTGGATTATCTCGGTAGAAAGTGGTTTGCCCACCTGTTTTGCGATCTTGGTAAACATTGAAGCCAAATTGCGCTTCCATTTTTTTTCCTTGAAAAGACCAGCGATTCATCAAAGCGACGTTATCGCCCATTGGAATGTCCCGAAATCCATCCATGTTATGATCGATATTTCCGAACATAGAGGAAGCGTGACCCAGTATTCCGGTGCTCCATTTTTGATTGATTTTGGTTCCTGCATTCATATTCATTTCAGAGCGTCCAAAGCGATTTTGGTAGGCGTTAAAATAGAATTTTTCCATTTCACTCGGTTTTTTCATTTCTAAATTCACGAGTCCCGCCATCGATTCATAGCCGTTTACGACATTTCCTGTTCCTTTGGTGATTTGTATTGACTCAATCCAAGTTCCAGGAATAGACTGAAGTCCAAAAGAACTTTCGAGTCCGCGCAAATAAGGAATGTTTTCTAATTGAATTTGGGTGTAAACACCATCGAGACCCATCAGTTGGATTTTTTGGCACCCGAAACTGCGTCGGTAATATTGACATCGACAGAAGCGTTTGTTTCAAAAGATTCAGATAAATTACAACAAGCAGCTTTTCGCAATTCTCCCGATCCAATTTCTTCCACATGTAATGTTTTCATTTTGGAGATCTGATGGGAATTTTTACGAAGTTGATAGACAATTTCTGTTTTCGTCGAAACCGGAATGAGTAAAATAGTGAACGCGACGAAGCGATCATTTTTTGTCACCACAATGGAGTCTGATAAGTAACCCATTGCACTGATGATCAGGGTGTCCGGTAAAACTTTGGGAAGAACTATTTCAAATCGTCCATCCTTGTTGGAAAATACCCCTTGATTTGAATGGGAAAGACGAATCTTTGCATTTTCAATGGGACTAGTTTTTGTGGAGTCTTGTCGTAGAACAACTCCTTTGATTTGTGCATTGGTTTTGGAGGTCATCCAGATGAGGAGAAATCCTAAAAAATAATGTTTCATAGCTAAAATTAAATCATGAATACGCAACGAACACTTGATTTTTCAAGTCCGTTTAGAGTATGGATGATTGGAATTTCAAATACGAAAAACGCAGTTTTGGATCAGTAATTCTTTACCGTATTTCCTCAGCGGAGGTGGGTCGTCCCATGTTTGAATGGAAACAACTTCTGAAAGAAGTATGTATGAATCAAATGAAATAGGCTGATTCGCGGTAAATGAAACGTGAAAAAATGGAACGGAAAAAGCATGTGTAAGAACGTATTTCTCATCCAATTGCACCACAGTTTTCTCATCGTGACAGCAATTCTTCTTTTTTTCTTTTTGACAGCAAGGAGGTAAATCCGACTGTTCTTCTTGACAATGATTTTGCAGCTTAATGAAAAACGAAGTGAAAATGCCATCTTCTTCACAAGCATGTGTAAACACAGGAATCCCAACGTTCCCTAGAAACAAAAGCGTACTTAAGAAAATAAGAATCAGCGATTTCATGGTACAAATGTAGGAATAATGGACTAATGTGCTAATGGACTAATGTGCCAATGATCTAATTTGCTACTGACATGCTCCGATAGCTTACTCACACTAACACATTAGCACATTAACTAACCAGCACACTAGCACATTAAGTCATTAGCACATTAGCCTCAAACTAATCCAAAAAGATCTTTCGTACCAAGAATGCGCGTAACTGTAAATCCTTCGGCGTAATCAACTCCAATAGGACGTCCATATTGCATCATTCTTCCTTTGATGAATTGAAAAAATTCTTCGCCAGAAATTGGCGTCGTTGGTTCGATAGAATTTGGATCGAAAAACTGTGAGCGGAACGCTTTAATAACCTCTATTTTTTGTTCCATGAATGGTGTTACATCCATGACGATATCAGGATGGGCGTAGTGATCTTGAATGTAATGCAATACTAATCTCGGACGATGTGGCGCCAAAGAAATACCATCGACCATTGTTTCGATTTTCCGCAAACCAGCTAGAAAGCATGCATCGGACACTAATTTTCCTGCTCGTCCATGATCTGGATGTCGGTCGCTCAAGCAATTGGCGAAAACGATTTCCGGTTTATGAATGCGAATTTGTTCAACGATTTTGCGTTTGTTTACTTCATTTACTTCGAAGAATCCATCGCCCATGTTCAAGTTCTTGCGAATAGTTAATCCCATGAGTTCAACTGCTGCAGCTGATTCAGCATAGCGATCAGCAACAGAACCTCTTGTCCCCAATTCACCCTCAGTTAAATCAATGATTCCGATTTTCTTTCCTTGTGCAGCGTAATGCAACAAAGTACCTGATGCAGATAATTCTACATCGTCGGGATGGGCGGCAAAAGCTAAGATATCTAATTTCATCTTCGTTTGAATTTACGTACGAAACTACGTTAAAAATAAAAAAGCCCCTCGGAAAAGGGACTTTTTAGTAATCTATGATTGATAACTCTCAATACTTGGACAAGAGCAAACCAAATTTCGGTCACCGAACGCATTGTCAACACGTCGAACAGGCACCCAATATTTCCACTCTTTCAAATAAGCCACTGGATAAGCCGCTTCTTGAGGAGTATATGGGTAATTCCATTCTTTGTTTATAATGCAATCTGCTGTATGCGGTGCATTTTTCAATAAGTTATTCACCTTATCTGCTTCTCCGTTTTCGATTTGACGAATTTCCTCACGGATTTTAATCATCGCGATGATAAAGCGATCTAATTCTTCTTTATCCTCTGATTCTGTTGGTTCAATCATCAAGGTTCCTGCCACAGGGAAGGATACCGTTGGAGCGTGGAAGTTGAAATCGATCAATCGTTTCGCCATGTCGGCTACTTCTACTTCAGCTGTACGTTTGAAATCGCGACAGTCTAAGATCATCTCATGCGCTACTGTTCCGTTTTGTCCTGTGTAAAGAATATCGTAATGTCCTTTCAAACCTGCAGCAATGTAATTCGCATTTAAAATCGCAATTTCGGTAGATTCACGAAGTCCTTTTGCACCTAACATTTTGATGTAAGCGTAAGAAATTAATAGAATCAACGCACTTCCGAATGGAGCCGCAGAAATCGCATGGATTGCTTTTTCTCCTCCTGTTTTCACAATCGGACTTCCAGGTAAGAAAGGAAGTAAGTGAGCCGCAACACCGATTGGACCCATACCTGGACCACCACCACCATGTGGAATAGCGAATGTTTTGTGTAAGTTCAAGTGACAAACGTCAGCACCGATATTTCCTGGATTTGTTAATCCAACCTGTGCATTCATATTCGCACCGTCCATGTAAACTTGTCCACCGTTCTCGTGGATAATCGAAGTGATTTCACGAATACCTTCTTCGTACACACCATGTGTTGATGGATACGTTACCATGATCCCGCCTAATACATCTTTCAAATCAATCGCTACGCGGCGTAATTCCTCAATATCGATGTTTCCATTTTCATCGCAACCAGTGACAACCACTTCAAATCCAGCCATAACTGCAGAAGCAGGATTTGTTCCATGCGCAGATGATGGGATGATCATTTTTTTACGTTGTGTATCACCATTCGATTCGTGGAATGCTTTGATGACCATTAATCCTGCGTATTCTCCTTGCGCACCAGAGTTTGGCTGTAGGGAAACACCTGCAAATCCAGTGCTTTCAGATAAATCTAAAGACAATTGTTTAAACATTTCATGGTATCCTGCAGCTTGTTCAACCGGAGCAAATGGATGTAAATTCGCGAATTGCGGATTGGTAATCGGCATTAATTCTGTTGCCGCATTCAACTTCATGGTACATGAGCCTAATGGAATCATGCTGTGAACCAATGAAAGGTCCTTGTTCTCCAATCGTTTCAAATAACGCATCATTTGAGATTCAGAATGATGACTGTTAAATACCGGATGACTTAAAACAGCATCGCTTCTCTTCAAGTCGGAAGAAAGTTTAGATGTTCCTTCTGATGCATGAGCATCGAAACATGCTAAAATAGCATGAACATCTTCCATCGTATGTGGCTCGCCAAAACTGATGCTCAATTCTGAGTCAGAGATGTAGCGGAAATTTAATTTTTGTGCTTCTGCTTTTGAGCGAATAACGGAACAATTAACATCTTTTATCCAAAGTGTGTCAAAATAGGACTGTGTCCCTAATGTAATTCCTTTTGCTGCTAATCCTGCGGCTGTTTTTGTTGCTAAATCATGAACATGATTTGCGATTGCACGGATTCCATCTGGACCGTGGTAAACAGCATACATACTTGCCATAACAGACAATAATGCTTGCGCTGTACAAATATTCGACGTCGCTTTATCGCGTTTTATGTGTTGCTCTCTTGTTTGAAGTGCCATTCGTAAAGCGAAATTGTCATCGGCATCTTTCGATACACCAATAATTCTTCCTGGAATATTTCGTTTGTACTCTTCCTTCGCTGCAAAGAATGCTGCATGAGGCCCACCGTAACCCATTGGAACACCAAATCGTTGAGAAGATCCCAAAACAACATCTGCACCCATACTTCCTGGTGATTTCAAGAGAACCATCGAAAGAATATCTGCAGCTACTGCCACTTGAATTCCATGTCCTTTCAATTGCGAAATTTTCGCTGTCAAATCACGAACGTGTCCATGTGCACTTGGATTTTGGATAAATGCACCAAAATATTCTGCAGAACCTTCAAATGAATCGATGTTTCCTTTTACCAATTCAATGCCTAAATTAATGGCACGTCCAAGCATGACATCAATGCTTTGCGGTAATGCATCTTCTGAAACGAAAAATTTATTTTTTCCTGCTTGAACCTCAGCTCTAGAACGTGAGTTATAGAACATAATCATTGCTTCAGCTGCAGCAGTCGACTCATCTAACAAAGAAGCATTGGCAATTTCCATTCCAGTTAAATCCAAAATCATCGTTTGGAAATTCAGTAAAGCTTCTAGGCGTCCTTGTGAAATCTCCGCTTGGTAAGGCGTATATGCAGTATACCATCCTGGATTTTCTAAAACATTTCTTAAAATGACACTAGGAACGATTGTTTCATGGTATCCTAAACCAATAAATGACTTAAACACTTGGTTTTTCGCAGCCAATTCTGAAACATGCTGTAAATATTCTTGTTCCGTCATCGCATCAGCGATTTTCAATTCACCATCCAAACGAATTTGGGCAGGAATGGTACGGTCAATCAATGTTGAAATCGAGTCGATGCCGATAGCAGCCAACATGGCTTTTTTCTCTGCTTCACTCGGTCCGATGTGTCTTCTAGAAAATGGTGTCATGAACGTTCTTTTTTGAGTGCACAAATATACAAAGCAAAAAAAGAATCGTCAATGAAATAGGGTGGAAGTTTTGAACCGAAATTTGGACTTATGAACCTTTTTCGTGCAAATAATTACGGGCTCTTAATTTTGCATTTTCTTGAATGTCTTTCCAAAACAAATTCACATCGCCTACATGTAGGTTTTTCATGGTCCAAGAAACCAATCCGAGATAGCTGCACGGACGAGAAATCCATACGGCTCCATCCATGACCGTTGTTTCAAAACAGTGACAAAATAAGTCATCATTGGAATATAAAAATCCAAGATGTTGGTCTTTTGTCGCTGTCCCAGAGGTCCGCCATGTTACCGGATTCACAACAGCTTTCCCTTTGTACCAGCGACGGTACGAATCTTGGTCAACATTTTTCTTGAAGGTGTTCCAAGTAACAAATCCTCCTGTTTGACTCGCTGAATTCATTAACGGTATACTTTTAAACTCATTATGGTAAATACCAATTCCCGGAATATACGCCGCAACTAATTGTCCTCGAAGTTCTTTGTTGTCAAAAAATTCTTCAATAATCATGCGTAAATGTGTGCTTCCTTGGCTGTGTCCGGCTAGTATAATTGGACGACCATGATTGTAATGATCTAAGTAATATTGAAAGGCATTTTTGATATCTGCATATGCAAAAAGCAAGGCCTCGCGTCCACCTTTCTCGAGCAGTTCATAGGAACGAATGTGTGCTTGACGGTAAAAAGGAACGTACATTCTTCCCGCTTCACCCCATGCGCTTGCTTGGTATTTTACGGCGGTTCCCAAAACTTTTTGTTGCTGTTCTTGATCGCTTAATTCGACATTCCATCGCTCATCTTTTTTGTCCAACATTAAGGTAGGATAAACATAAAACACATCAACGGACGACCATAAACTTGTATCGTGTAATTGGTCCGACAATTCTTTAGGATAAGCACCTGGCAAAACTGCCCAATTTTGTTTTTCTGAATAGTCTATTGATTGTGAAAAACAATGACTTGTTGAAACATTCCATAACAAAAGAAGCGTAAACGTGAATTTGTCCATTAATTTTGTGCTTGATAAGACAATGCGACTCAAAAATACATACATTCTATCTGTTTTTCTGCTTTCATGGACGATGAATTTCGCTCAAGTGAAGGGGGATTCTATAAAATCCTGGAAATTAAAATCCCTTTACTCTTTGAGTGGTACACAGTCATCATTTGTGAATTGGAATGCTGGTGGACGTAATAATATTTCCATGATTGGATCTGTAGGGGCAAGTGCTTATTACACAAAAAATAATGTCAAATGGACCAACGACGCTAGTTTAGCACTAGGTGGAATTAAGTATTTAGACAATATAACAGGTGTAGGACTTCAAAAAACAGATGATCGACTCGATTTAGCTAGCACTTTTGGGATGCTTTTATCTAAGGATTTCTTTTTAACAATTGCTGCGGGATTTAAAACACAGATGGTAAATGGTTTTTCCTATCCAAACGACTCTGTTGTGGTATCCACTTTTATGGCACCAGGTTATTTGAATTTGGCGCTAGGTACAGATTTACGCAAAGGAGATCAATTTTCTATTTTCTTTTCGTCCATTGCATTTAAGTCAACGTTTGTCTTGGATGATTCCTTATCCGCAGCTGGTGCTTTTGGAGTGGAAAAAGGTGCGCGTTATCGTCAAGAATACGGAGCGTTTTTAAAAATGAAATGGAATCGAAATCTGGCAAAGAATATTGAAATGAAGTCAAAACTGGAATTGTTTAGTAATTACTTAAACAACCCGCAAAACATCGATGTAAATGCAGAATTGCTCTTTGTTTTTCGCGTAAACTCCCTTTTTTCAGCTACAGCGCAATGGAATTTAGTCTATGATGACGACATAAAAATCCGCGATATTTATGGGGGTTTTGGTCCGCGAACCCAATTTAAATCAGTTTTGGGAATCGGAATTTCATATAAACTAGAAAACAATTAAGTATGCGTTTCTTTCGCTTATTTCTTTTTGCTTTGCTATTTACGCTTGGATTTTCTTTCGCCGGTAATGGTCAAATGGATGCTTCGAAATGGCAACATTATCCAAAGTACTCCATGGGATTTGCGGGTAAAACCTTTTATGCAAATTATGGTTGGACAAGCGAATATCAATTCCAACCAAAATGGACACTCAATTGGAATTCTGAAGTTCAATCCCGCATGGATAGTATTCTTCAGCTACATGGTTCGATGGGATTAATTGGAGGTCCAGCATTTATGGCTTGGGCAATTAACAATTCCTGGACGCCAAAGGGAATTGGAACGTCCATCGTTCTCGGTTTAATGATTATGGCTATCCCTGACGGAATAAGTTACCACATTCCAATTTCTTATCGCTGGGATATTTCTCCATACGTGAATGTCCTTGGCTTTGATTTTGTTCCGGCTATTTCCGATGTAGGAAAGAACTACCTTTTATATTCGGCTTCAGCCGGGGTTCGCTGTTCATATTGGTTTGCCGACCGCTTTTTTGCAAAAACATTTATTGAGACACGAAAAGCAGGATTTCTTGAATTTAATTATGGGCTAGGTGTTGCACTCGGATGGAGTGTCCCCTTGATGAAAAGATCAAAATTCGACTCGTAAATCTTGTTTATAACTTGTTCATAACCAAGATTTCCAGTGTTGAAAAATCAACTTGGCGGATCAATCACGTTCCTTTAAATTTGTGTATGAAAAAAATTCTCCTCTTTTGCATCGCATTTTTATCTCTGCAACTCTCCGCGCAGCTTAAATCCATTCATAATCAAGCTGATTATCCATTTTTATTGCACTTGCCTGCAGATAGCATTCTAAAAAACAACCCACCTGTGTTGATTTTTCTTCATGGAAGAAGCCTATCAGGAAATAATTTAGATTTGGTGAAGCGATATGGCGTCATTCATGAAATTGAAAAAGGACGAAAAATACCAGCAATCGTTATTGCTCCTCAAGTTGCCGCAGGAAAATCTTGGGAACCCGCGAAAATTTTATCGGTTCTTCGCTTCGTTCAGAAACAATTTGATACGGATACCAATCGTGTCTACGTAACGGGAATGAGTTTAGGTGGATATGGAACCTTGAATTTTGCCGGTGAATACCCAGGAATTGTGACTGCTGCAGTGGCATTGTGTGGAGGAGGAAATCCAAAAAACGGATGTAACCTTTCTACAATTCCAGTATGGATCCAGCATGGTAACTTGGACACGGCTGTTCCAATTAGTGAATCCGAAAAAATGGTTAAATCCATCAAAGCTTGTAATGGCGGTACGAATCTCAAATACACTGTTCGTCAAGGTGCCAGTCATGGTGATTTAGAAAAAGCCTTCCGTACAGATGAACTTTACAATTGGTTATTCCAATTTAGTAAAGCGGATCTCAAGTAATTAGGAAAACCAAATGTCATTGATTAATTGACATTTCGCTTCTTTATTTACGCGTTCAATAATGATTTGCTTGCCATTTAATAATTCTTCCCTCATTACAGAAGAGTCAATTTTTAAATACAAGATTTGATGTTTGATGTGAATTTCTTTCGTGCGATGCGCGACAGCAGGACCCATCAAATCTGGCCAAGCAGCAATGATATCATATTCCTTCATTTTACCTTCTAAAGAATAGGCTTTTAAGAATTTATCGATGAGGTCTTTTAATGGTTCCTCGTCCGAACTTCGTCTGTTGTCTTCGCGCATGGATTAAAGTTAGGATAAAATCAAGGAAAGTTGTTGTTCATTCACTTGAAAAAGACGCTTTTCTGTCTGAATGGAATCAAAAAGTTGCTTCATACGCTCTGGATCAGAGTCCGTAACAATTACTTGTCCGAAGTAATCAGCAGTGACCAAATCAATCAATCGTTGCACGCGGTCATTATCTAACTTGTCAAAGATATCATCGAGCAATAAAACGGGTTTTAATCCTTTGTGTTGCTTCATCCAGTCGTATTGCGCCAAACGTAGTGCGATGACAAACGACTTCTGTTGCCCCTGTGAACCAAACTTTTTTACTGGATGATTTTTAATGCTGAAAATCAAATCATCCTTGTGAATGCCGGCATTCGAATACTGTGTAGCCGCATCCTTTTTAGCATAGTCCTTTAATAATTCCCCGAAAGGTTTTTCATTGAGCTGAGATCGGTATTCGAGTTCAACATCTTCCGAGTCGAGTCCTATCTCCGCGTAAAAACGTTTGAAAACAGGAATGAATTCAGCTAAAAATTCCGCTCTTTTCTGATGGATGTAATTTCCACAAGGAATCAATTGTTCGTTCCATACTTCGATTGAATCTACATCAAACAGTCGGTGTTCAAACATGTTCTTTAAAAGAGCATTCCGCTGTTCAAGGATTTTATGGTAGCGTTGAATTTCTTCTAAATAAACTTTGTCTAATTGAGATAAAATCCCGTCCATCCATTTACGACGCATTTCGGATCCGTCTGCAATTAAATCACCATCATACGGTGAGATAAAAACCACTGGAAATTTCCCAATGTGATCAGCTAACTTTTCGTATTCCTTTTTATTCAGCTTTACTGTTTTTTTGCCACCATTTTTTAACGCACAATGAACATTCTGTTCTTGATTGTCTAAATTCCATTTACCTTGAATGGAAAAAAAAGCTTGGTCGAAACGAATGTTCTGACGGTCAATCGCATTCAAATAGGACTTGCACATGCTGAGGTAATAAACAGCGTCGAGGATATTCGTTTTTCCACTTCCGTTTTGACCGACTAGCCCATTAATTCCTGGACATAGATCGACTTCTACATCTTCGTAATTCTTGAAATTTATCAGGTGTAATTGGGCTAAAAACATGTGTGTCAAAGGTAGTATTTATTTCGCGAATCGAACGGAAATCCTTCCTTCGTTACAAGAGATACGTTCACGAATAACTATTCTATTATCTTTGTTGAAAATTCAATAGTTATGTCAAACGCTTTTTTTAAAACCCCAATTGCCATCAACGAACCAGTGAAAGCTTATGCTCCTGGAACGGCAGAAACGAATTCATTAATTCAAACATACAAAGACATGTGGAGTCAAGCTCCAATTGATGTCCCGATGTATATTGGTGGAAAAGAAGTTCGTACAAATACAAAAAAAGCGATGACGGCCCCGCATGACCACGCACACGTGCTTGGACATTTCAACCTAGGAGATGCAAGTCATGTAACTGATGCGATTGAATCCGCTTTACAAGCAAAGAAAGCATGGGCAGAACTTCCGTGGGAAGAACGAGCAGCGATTTTCTTAAAAGCAGCAGATTTACTAGCAGGACCTTTCCGTAACCGCATGAATGCAGCAACAATGTTGGCTCAGTCGAAAAATGTCATGCAGGCAGAAATTGATGCGGCGTGCGAGTTGATTGACTTTTTCCGCTTCAATGTGCAATACATGACGCAGATTTATAAAGAACAACCAGAATCCTTGCCTGGGATGTGGAATCGATTGGAATACCGTCCATTGGAAGGATTCGTTTTCGCGATTACTCCGTTCAACTTTACTTCCATTGCAGCGAATTTGTGCGCTGCTCCAGCAATGATGGGAAATGTTGTTGTTTGGAAACCGGCTGATTCACAAGTGTATTCTGCTCAAGTAATCATGGATTTATTTAAAGCAGCTGGAGTTCCTGATGGCGTCATTAACATGATTACTGTTGATGGACCAGTCGCTGGAGACATCGTTTTCAAGCACAGAGATTTTGCAGGACTTCATTTCACAGGTTCAACAGGAGTTTTCCGTCACTTGTGGAAAGAAATTGGTACTAACCTAGACCATTACCGTACATATCCGCGCATCGTTGGAGAAACAGGTGGAAAGGATTTCATCATGGTTCACAAATCAGCTAACGCTGCAGAGGTAGCAACGGCAATGTCCCGTGGAGCCTTTGAATTCCAAGGTCAAAAATGTTCCGCAGCATCACGTGCTTATGTTCCTTCAAACATTTGGCCGGAAGTAAAGCGTATCTTCACAGCGCAAGTGAATTCCTTCAAAATGGGAACACCTGAAGACACGAGTAATTTTGTGAATGCGGTGATTGATGAAAGAGCATTCGATAAAATTGCAGGATTCATCGATTATTGCAAAGGACAAAGTGATGCTGAAATCATTACTGGAGGATCTTATGATAAATCCAAAGGATATTTCATTGAACCAACAACTGTCGTAACTTCCAATCCAAAATTCCGCACAATGTGTGAAGAAATCTTTGGTCCAGTCTTAACGGTGTTTGTATATGATGAAAATCAGTTTGAAGAAACGTTAGAGATGTTAGATTCTACTTCAGAATATGCTTTAACAGGATCAATTATTTCGAACGATCGCTATGCCATTCAGTTGGCCACAAAAAAACTAGTGAATGCGGCAGGGAACTTCTACATCAATGACAAACCAACAGGTGCAGTTGTTGGACAACAACCATTCGGTGGTGCTAGAGGTTCTGGAACAAATGACAAAGCGGGTGCAGCAATGAACCTTTTACGTTGGTCTTCTGCGAGAACAATTAAAGAAACATTTGTTCCGCCAACGGATTATAAATACCCATTTTTAGGATAACATGAGTCGATTTTTAATACTTTTCGGTGCCTTTTTTCTTATTGGATTTCAATCGAATGCACAATGGAAATGGACACTTCACGCGGAGACAGGGTTGAATAAACAAGATGTATCCGCTGTAACAAACTTAGTTCAACAAAATGAATTGGACCCAAAAGTTTATTGGAAGTTTGCCGCAAGTGGTGGAGTAGAATTAAGTTACACGGTGTTGAAATTCGCTACTGTGTTTTCCGGTTTGGGATACGTGAAAACCAATGGGCGTTATGTTACTTCTCAAAATGCTTATAATACAGACGGAAGTTTGCAAGCTACTTATACAAGTGACAAATTGACGACAGCTGATATGATCTCATTGCCAGTCGGACTCCAACTGAATGCCTGGAAGTTGCATGTAGGTGGTGGGATTGAGTGTCGCTACAGAGTAGCTGGAAGCATGACAACCGATTATTCATCCATCGCAGCATTCGCATCGAATAGCACAGATTTAGGTACAGTGGTAAGTGAAAATACAAATTCAAAGCTCGACTACGGTTATTTCGCATATGCTTCCTTTAATTTCACAAAACGTTTTGGATGTAAAATCTCTTATTATGAGGGTCAAAGAGACCTAAGTAATGGATATGAATTCGGCGCATGGAAGGAGTGGATTCAAAATGTCGGAAATTCAATTTTTTCTTTGAACAACAAACAGATGACATTAGGTGTTTATTTGAAAATCAATTAATCATTTTCTATGTTTAAGTTGTTCGTAGGTGTTTTTTCCCTAAGTTATGTTCTCTTTCCTTTTAAAACGGAAACAACAAAATCCACTTGTGATTTAACCGTAAAAGTAAATGCCATTCAGCATAGTAAGGGCTTAATTGAATTCGCACTTTATAAAAATCCTGCGGTGTTTACCCAAGCAGGAAAAACACATCGATTAGCTAGATTGGATGCAAAAGCCCCAGAAGTGAAATTTGAATTTACGGATTTGGAATCAGGTAAATATGCCATTGTCGTTTACCATGATGACAACAGCAATAAAATTTGCGATAAAAATTTCTTTGGTATCCCTACGGAAGCTTATGCATTCTCCAATAACATGCGTCCAAAGTTATCGGCTCCAAGTTTTGAGGAATGTGCGGTGAAATTAGACAAAGACAAGGTCATTACCATTAAAATGGTTTACTAAGAAACTAACCTCGCAATAAGTTCTTCCACTTGAATAAGAATTGGCCGAATTCCATCGTTTTCGATGCAATAATTCGTTAATTTCCGTTTTTCTTCCTCTGGCCATTGGCTTTGTATACGGCTTTCCACGCTTGCTTTGTCGCATAAATCCCGGAGCATGACGCGTTCTATACGTTGATGAATCGGCGCACAAACTAACACAACGGCATCAAACTGTTGATAAGCGCCTGTTTCAAACAGAATGGCTGCTTCATTAAAAATCAATGTGCTTGTTTGTTTGGCTGACCAAGTTTCAAAGTCCTTTCTCACAACCGGATGAATGATTTCATTGACCTTGATTCTCAAATCAGGATTCGAGAAGATGCATTCACTCAAGTAAGGACGATTCATGTGTCCGTTTTCATATGCTTTTTCACCACATAACAAGATGAGTTGAGAGCGAATTCCTTCGTCACTGTCACATAATTCCTTAGAACGGTTATCGGAAAAATAAACAGGGTAGGACATTGCTTCTAGCATATGAGCGATTGTTGTTTTGCCAGAACCGATTCCTCCTGTTAGTCCAATTTTCTTCATGAAACCTATGTTTATTTCGTGGTGAATGTAGTCAAACTTTCCAAAAAATCAGTCAATTCCCAAACAGGAACAAGGTATATGCCGTCTTTTTCTTTTACGGGAAGTTCATCCATCGTAACGATAAGTTTGGGATGATTGTTTTTCAAGGACATTAAATTATCAAACTCACGGTTAAATGTTTTATCATCTGCGAGCGTGTACGCCACTTGAATGAACAGTGTCACTCCATTTCGATAGGCGACAAAATCAATTTCTTTGTTCCGTAAGGCACCAACTTGCGCTCCAAATCCAAAATGTACAAGTTCAAGAAACACACTGTTTTCTAATAGATTCCCATAGGAGAGTGCATTGCTCCCAAATAAATAAGTGCGAAAAGAAAGGTCATTTAAATAGTATTTTACATTGCCTCCTAGCAACTCTTTTCCTTTTATGTCATAACGATCACAGCGATGTATGATGAACGTTTGATTTAAATAATGAATGTAGTTGGCAACCGTTTCATAATTCGTTTTACGCTTTTTACTTTCGAAATAGTTCACCACATTATTCACTGAAAATAAATTAGATACGTTATTCGTGAGGTAAGCAAATATATCCAAGAGTAGGGAAGTGTCCTTTATGGAAAATCGTTGTACGATGTCACGAAGGATAATGGTGTCTTTTAATGAAGATAAGTAGTGGAATTTACTTTCATCGTTTGGTAAATGGAACAATTCTGGCAATGCTCCTTCGTGGAGAAATTTAAGGTAGTTTTTTCTGTTTTTTTCTCTTTTGTGAAAGGAACAGTATTCATCAAAGGAAAATGGTAATATGTGGAATTGCACATACCTTCCTGATAGTAAACTTGAAAGTTCACTAGATAACATTTCGGAATTAGAACCGGTGATGAATAGATCAATATCTAAAGTGAAATCCTGAGACAATGAGTTGACAGCCCTTTCCCAGTCCTTTATGTATTGTATTTCATCTATAAACACATAAAGTCTTCCTTCTATTTGAAAGTGAGATTCATAATCTCTAATTACCTTCGTTAAATCTTGATACGTTTCGATGCTGTCGAAGTCCGTAAATTCCTTGTTGATGTATAATGTGTTTTGTGGCTGAACCCCATTTTTTATGAGGTGGTCGATGTATTGTCTGAGCACAAAACTTTTACCTGCTCGTCGTTGACCAACAAGTACCTTGACCAATCGGGTATCCTTGAAGAGCAAAAGTTGATGTAAGTATTTTTCCCTTAAACAACCTGTTTTTATTGGATTGTTCCAGAAATTATACTTTTCAATTAGCGCAAAAAATTCAGACATAACAGAAAATAATGTCAAAAATACAAAATATTCAGCTGAAAACAACAAACATTCAAATTCTCTTTTCACTTTTTAGAAAACAAAATGGTAATTTTGAACATGTCAAAAAAAGAATGGTTTGAAGAATGGTTTGATACGGGCTATTATCATTTACTCTATCAAAATCGCGATGAACAGGAAGCAGAACGCTTTATTCAAAATCTCATTAACCATTTAAACTTACCCTCGGGGTCTAAATTATTGGATTTAGCCTGCGGCAAAGGGCGACATGCCAAATATTTAAGTGAATTTGGACACGATGTCCTTGGTGTAGATTTATCTCCAAACAGCATTTCTCTTGCAAGTCAATGGTCTAATGATCGTTTGCGCTTTCAAACGCACGACATGCGAGAGGCCTTAGAAAATGAACAATTTGACGCCGTTTTCAATTTATTTACAAGTTTTGGTTACTTTGATCACGAATCGGAAAACAAACGCGTTTGTGAGTCTATTTCGAATATGTTGAAACCTGGCGCCACTGTCTTGATTGATTTCATGAATGCTTCAAAGGTCATACAGAATTTAGTTCCTTCAGAAACGAAAGTAATCGATGAAGTTACCTTTCAAATCACACGTAACTATGACGGAAAACACATCTTTAAAAACATTGAGGTGATCGAAAACGGACAAGTAAATCACTTCATGGAACGCGTACAGGCCCTAAAATTGTCTGATTTTCATTCCTTGTTAGCGGATAAATTCGAAATTGTAAATACCTTTGGGTCCTACGATTTGATATCTTTTAACGAAGAAAATTCCGATCGTTTAATCCTTCAAGCACAGTTAAAATAATGAATATCTCACTAGTTTTTATTGGTCTTATTGCCTCCGTAATTATGGGTGGATTAGTTGTGACATACCTAAATGCGACCAATAAAAGTCAATTCATCAAATTAGCATTAGCTTTTAGTGGTGGATTCTTATTAGCGATCATCTTTCAGCACCTGATTCCAGATATTTATGCTGATGGTCAAGCGAAAATGGGAATTTTCATTCTCCTTGGATTTTTAGTACAATTAATCCTGGAGTATTTTTCTGGTGGAATAGAACATGGACACGTTCACGTGCACAAAGGACAACCCTTGCCTTGGGTTTTGTTTATTTCTCTATCCGTTCATTCAATCATTGAAGGAATTCCATTAGGTAATGAGTATATGGGTATTGTGAATACGCATGAGCACGCACATGGATCACTTTTCTGGGGGATTATTTTTCACCAAGTTCCGGTAGCGATTGCTTTAATGACCTTATTGATAAATACGAAGTTAAGTCAACTTCAATCGTGGTTAGTGCTTAGTTTATTCGCAGTAATGACTCCGTTCGGCGTTCTACTAGGATTTACTGTTTCTCCAGCCGAACTTGGACTGGATGTTCACGTGATATTGGCGGTTGTAGTTGGAATGTTTCTACATATTTCCACCACCATTATTTTTGAAACAACCGAGAACCACAAATTCAACCTCATGAAATTAATGAGCATTGTTGTTGGTTGCGGTTTAGCGATGTTAATGTATTGATACAATCACGAAGAGTACAAATAAAAAATGCCCCCAACAGTATCGTTAGGGGCATTTTTATGATTCTTGTTACTTAGAATGGTAAATCGTCGTCATCCTCAGCTGCCGTTATTGGACTGCTTGGTGTAGATGCAGGAGCATTACCTAAAGACATTGCTGAAGGTCCGCCAGCCGGCATTCCAGTTCCTTGTCCTGGACGCTCAATTCTCCACGCTTCAATCGTATTAAAGTACTTCACTTCACCTTGAGGACTTGTCCACTCACGTCCACGTAGGTTAAATGAAACCTCCACTTGATCATTCACATTGTAGCTGTCTAACATGCTACATTTGTCCTGTGTTGCTTGAAACATAATGTCTTGTGGATACATTGAAGTTGTATCTGTCACAACAAATTCTCTTTTAGCAAATTTCTCTGTGACTTGTTGCGTTGGTTGGATAACCTTGATGGTTCCGGTGAATTTAAACATTGAATTATAATTTAATTGTTAAATGCTAATAAAGTGAGCCAAGCTTCTTCTAACTTATTTTCGCTTAAAAGGGCTTTTGCTTTTTGATGAAGTTGTGTTTCGAGTTCGACTGCGTCGTTTTCTAAAGATACAAATAATTCGCTTAATTCAATCAGCTTATATTCGTTCACATCCGTTTCATTTGGCAGTTCTTCGATTCCAGCCAATTGACCAAGGTCATTTCCGCTTAAAAATTTACTATTTCTGATGTCCTTTGGAAGTGCGTCAAAGCCAATTCCACATGTCGTAATTGGTTTTTTAACCTCGAACATAGACTGTTCATTTGCTCGAACGTACCAATCTCCCCCCATACGTGAAACCAAGTCTATTTTGTGCTGATCAATCAGTCCTTTTTCATTTATGAGGTCTTCTCTCACATGCATACGCAATACTTCACAAATGATTAAGTTTCCAGCTCCGCCCTTGTTACCAAGTTCTTTCACTTCATTTACACGACATTCAAACTGAACAGGTGCTTCTGCAACGCGGAAGGGTTTAATTGTCTCTGATGGAATAGCGGTAAGTCCAGCTTTTTCAAATTCACTTATCCCTGGAGAATAAGGTGAACTCGCCAAACTCATTTGATGTACAATATCGAAATTTACCACGTTGATGACTACCTCCGGAAGCTCCTTCACATTTTTGTAAGTATCCTTCGTTTCATTTGTTCTGCCAGATCGTGCCGGCGAAAAAATTAAAATCGGGGGATTCGCACTAAAAACATTAAAAAAACTAAATGGTGCCAGATTTGCTTGTCCGGCAGCATTCATGGTTGATGCAAATGCAATTGGCCTTGGACCAATAGACCCTAGTAGCAACTGATGAAGTCGCTGAACCGATATTTCCTGTGGATTAAATGTCAACATAATGAATTCAAAATTACCTTTTTCTTCTCGTTTTTTGATGGTAATTTTTCAGTAGTTATTCACAGATTTCTACCTTCTTTTCATACTTTTACATTAGATTTTAATTATGATAAAATATCACCTAATCTTCTTATTCATTTTGCTTACGTCTCTTGTTCAAGCGCAGAATAAAAAAGATGCGCATGGAAAGCGAACAGGCAAATGGATTTATACTGGCGCAGATAAACCTCATTCTGGAATCGCTAAAACAGGAAAGGTAGAAGAGGGAATCTATGTTGATGGAAGAAAAGAAGGGATATGGACGAAATACCACAAAGATGGTAAAACGCCAAAGTTGAAAGGAAATTATTCCAATAATCGACCTGAAGGATCATTTACTCGTTTTTATTCGAATGGACATATCAAGGAACAAGGAAGTTTCGAAAAGAATGGATACAAAGGTACTCTTGTTCGCTATTATGAGAATGGGGTCATTGCTTATAAGGCGATCTATAATAACGAAGGAAAAGAAACCGGAAATGTTCAATATTTTCATGAGAATGGAAAAATTGCCTTGGAGTATTCAATGAAAAACGGAACCTTAGGTGGAAAGGTAAATCGTTATAATACACAAGGAAATCTGATAGAATCTTTTGAGGTATCTGCATCAGGTACAATTTTAAACGTGAAAAATAGTTCAGCTATTCCGCAGCCCAAACCAGCTGTATCGAGCATGGAATCAATGATATATCCACCAAAAATCACCAATCCAAGGATGAAAGGATTGAAATTTGTCACAAATGGTTATAACAAAGTGTATAACGACAACGATGAAATTTGGATGGAAGGAGATTTTAAAAATGGCCAGTTGTGGGATGGAAAAGTCTATGATTATGATGCTGATGGGATTCTTCAAAAGGTGAGAATCTTTAAAGCCGGACGTTATCATTCCGACGGACAATTATAACATTCCAAAGGAATCATTAATTTTACCCCAAAATTAAGCGTTATGAAAGCATATGTATTTCCCGGACAAGGTGCACAGTTCACCGGAATGGGTAAAGATTTATATGAACATTCAGATTTAGCCAAATCAATGTTCCAAAAAGCAAATGAAATTCTTGGATTCGATATTCAAAAAATCATGTTCGAAGGAAGCGAAGAGGAGTTGAAACAAACAAAAGTGACACAGCCGGCTATCTTCTTACATTCGACAATTCTTGCAGCATGTTTAGGTGAGTCATTTCAGCCGGCAATGGTTGCAGGACACTCATTAGGTGAGTTTTCAGCGTTGGTTGCAAACAAAGCGTTGAGTTTCGAGGATGGACTCCGTTTGGTTTCGCAACGTGCTCTCGCGATGCAAAAAGCATGCGAAATGCAACCTTCAACGATGGCAGCAATTCTTGGATTGGAAGACGACGTCGTGGAAAAAATCTGTTCCGAAATCGAGGGTGTCGTTGTTCCGGCAAACTATAACTGTCCTGGACAATTAGTGATATCTGGTTCCATACCAGCAGTGGAAGCAGCGTGTGCCAAGTTAACAGAAGCTGGCGCGAAAAGAGCGATGATGCTACAAGTAGGTGGAGCCTTTCATTCACCTTTGATGGAGCCCGCACGCGAAGAACTCGCAGCGGCTATCGAAGCAACACATTTTTCACAACCAACATGTCCCGTGTATCAGAATGTTAATGCAAAAGCGGTTTCTGATCCAGCTGAAATCAAACAAAATTTGGTTTTACAATTAACGGGAGCAGTGAAATGGACACAAATCATGAATAACATGCTTTCTGATGGTTGTGACGAAGTAGTAGAGGTTGGTCCGGGAAAAGTTTTACAAGGACTTTTCAAAAAAGTAAACCGCGAATTAACAACAAGCAGTGCAACAATCGTTGAATAATACGGAAATAAAATAGTCAAAGGCTCACAGCAATGTGGGCCTTTTTTTTTGTCTTTTATGGAATTTCATCGTAGTCAACATCTTTAAAGAAATCCAAAAAACAAAAATCTATGAAAAGTTGGTTCGCAGTGTGGATGCTAATATTTGCAGGAAACACAATTGCTCAGTCTGTAACAGGTGACATCATCGGCAAAGTGATGAATTTTAACGACGATAAACCCTTGCCAAATGCTCGCGCAGTGGTGGAAGATCAGGATAAAATATATTATGCCATGACCGATGCTGATGGTCGATTCCGAATCTCAAGTGTACCCGTAGGAAAATACACGATGTACATCGTTTATAAAACAGATTCCTTGAAAGGAATTCCAGTAGATGTTCCGATCGAAGCCTATTGTAATTTAGGAACGATTTTAATGAACACGAATGCCGTTCAAACAATGAAAGCGGTTCCCGTTGGTACGCGAATTCGCTTAATCTATGGAGAATTACCTGTAAAGGAATTAACGTCTAAGGATTTAGTACACAACGCAAATAAATTTGATATAAAGACACTAGCGACATCCATGTCTTCTGAAATTAAAATGGACGATGATGGTCAATTGATGTTTCGAGGTGCGCGTAAAGGCGATATGATTTATATTTTGGACGGTATCAAAAGCAACGAAGTGTTTAGCGTGCCAAGTTGCTCTATTAATAGAATGATGGTCTACACGGGTGGACTTCCAGCAAAATACGGAGATACGCTTGGAGGAGCAATTGTTGTAGAAACAAAAAGCTACTTTGACTTATACAGAGCTTACATGTCCAATCAGGAATAAAAACAAAATTGAACTTTGGAAAGGCGGCAGAAATGTCGCCTTTTTTTTTGGGTTACTTTTCTGACAAAAATGGATAAGCAATGTCCCACAGAAATAAGCCATGGGCAGGAACGGAAACCGCCGCTTGACCACGGTCCTTTGCCTCGATGATCGCGTCGATATCATCAATGGAAAGATTACCTAATCCAACTTCAATTAAGGTTCCAACAATCGCTCGAACCATATTTCGTAAAAAACGATTGGCAGAGATTTCAAAATACCATTGATCATCGGTTTGAGTCCATTCGGCATGAAAAACAGTACAGATATTTGTCTTGACAACGGTATGTAATTTGGAAAAGGAACCAAAGTCTTTAGTACCCAACAAACGCTGAGCAGCCGCATTCATGGCCGAAAAATCTAATGGCTGTTGGAAATACCAACTTTGATCTAATTGAAAAGGATCTTTATGCTGGTGAAGGAAATAACGATACGTGCGTTTGGTCGCATGGAAACGTGCATGAAATTCAGAGGATACTTTCATCGCCTCAATCGCACTGATGTCCGGAGGAAGCATGCGGTTTAACTTAAAACAGATGTGCTGTTCGTCCCAAACTTGTGGTAAATCTACATGGAAAAAATAGGATTTCGCATGAACGCCTGCATCCGTTCTCCCGCACCCCACGATTGGAACTGAAGTATTTCCAAAAACCTTCGAAAAACAGCGCTCAATTGTCTCCTGAACACTGGGTGCGTTCGGTTGAGACTGCCAACCATTGTAAGCTGTTCCACGGTAAGCGACTTGAACAAAATATCGTTGCATAACGAAGCCACCAAGTTACAAAACATTGGTGGCTCCTCAAGGTACTTGATCAAATTTATTCTAAGTAAAGCTGAATCCCATATTGTGAATCCACGCTATAGTCGAAGGTGATGGTCTGTGATCCGGAAATTCCTTTTAAGAAACTCCACGTAATAATTCCCGTTTTTTCATCCACTCTCGCATCTAATACATCTCCTCGTTTCACTTTAATGTCCTCTAGATTCGACACAGGGAACTGATCTTTTACAATCAACGGAATCATCGCCCCACCATTATTTTTAATCTTAATCTCCCAAGTCACATCGAATTTTTGACGTGATCCGATGGTTTTAATCTTCGATTTTTCTTTCAAACGAGTTCGTTCCACACTGATTTTACTGTCCTTTCCGAATGAGAACGAGAGCGTGTCTTTTGTGGAGTTCACATCTAAAAATGATTTCCCCATGAATGTACCATCGAAGTAAATATTGGATTCTCCGCTTAATAAATTCAATTTCTCCCATCCAACAACTTGTGCGGATAAATAGACACTAGGGTCAATTTTCGGAACAACATGGTATTCGTATGACGCTGGTAATTCATGTGTAACAATGCTCACACGGTGATCCATGCCATCCGAAGGAATGGACATTTTGGACTGAATCGCATACTCCACACGCAAGTCTTTTTTTGTAATAGTTGTTGCAACAGCGTTGGCTTTCCATCCAGTAGTTTCGTTTTTGAATTCCATTTTACGCTTTCTTCCTATGTTAATACCTCCAACAGAGCTCGCAATTCCATCCGCAGATCTTGCAGGCATTCGTGAAATATCTTCTCTACTGATTGTATTTGCTTGTGTTCTAACTTCAATTCCATCTATATAATAATAATCAGCGTCTTCCGATCTAGATCCGCGAACCATAACTTCTTGTATACTTACTTCCTGCGGTTCTAAGAAAAATTTCAAATAGGTAGAAGTAATTTGTAACTGCACCTCATCGTATCCAACATAGCTTGCCGTCACGTAATTTTCTCCTTTTGGAATCGTCAGTTCGAACTTACCATCGAAATCGGTTATAGCTCCTCCTGTAATGTTTGAAAATCGAACCTTTGCAAATGGCATTGCTTCTCCAGTGGAAGCATCAATTACTTCTCCTCTTAATTTCTCTCCTGCGTAATTAACTTGAGGCAAGGTTCGAGTTGATTGCGTTTTTTGCTGCGGGTAATTATTGTAATAGATAATCCAAGGTTGCAATGTTGGTTCTTGTGCATTTTCATAGGGATCATTCGTAGAAAGAACTAAATCAACATCCTTCCACTCGATACCTGTCGTTTGACTCAAATTAGCTTTTGCTTCCAAACGAACGGGTTTTCCAATGCCATCGCTGCGCATATCGTAATAAGCTTTCCATGTTGCATTTGGACTAATATAATTGAATTGAAATCCAGCTGTACAAGATTTAGTCACATCCACTTCAACAACTACCTCAGAATAATTAATGACTGGTTTGGAACGTTGACTAATAATCTCTTGCTCAATTTGATTCATTTTCTTTTGAAGGTCTTCCAATTCTGCATAAATCTCCGTTTCACGTGTGATGACTTCCGTAAGCTTCGTATGCATAAACAAATAGGCTTCTTTTAATTCTGTTATTTTCAATCCTTGGTCTTGTCCTTTTAAATCGCGATTTTTCAGTAATAGATTCTTGTCCATTTCAAGAATGACATATTCATCACGTAAGGTTTGGTCTTTCTTAAATAACAGCTCTTTCTTTACATTCAATGCGTGAATTTCTTCATTGCTGATTTTCAAGTCCTCAAAATTCTTACGTGTTCGAACAGAAAGAATGGTAACATCACCTTGTGCTTTTACCTGTACCGTGTTTGGATCAATAAAATCAGTTAATTTTTGAAAAACGATGTCCTGTCTACCTGCTTGTAAGTCAAGTTTAGCTTCATGTTGAACTTGTGCGCCTGTGAAAAAGACTGTAACTTTTTTAATGGGTGCAACGGAGTTGATCTCTTTTTGTGCGCGTAGGCCAAAGAAACTACATCCGAGAAGAATGCTAGCAATGATTTTTTTCATAATTCGATGTTTTGTTCTGATAGGTAGATGCGCATACAACGCAGATTCCACATGGTTCAATTATTTCATAAATGGAAAGGACTTCCCTTTTAAATCCATTTGGAAAATATTGTAATTAAAGAGTCCGTTTAATTCGCTGATGCCAGCCATGACTGCTTTACCAAGAGCAGGATAATATTGAAAGTGTGTATCATCATTTACCGTATTGAAGGCAGCACCTAAATTAATTGGATTCGACCATTGATCCCCATTTCGCTTACAGAAATAAATGTCGTACCCACCCATTCCCGGAAGTGCATCGGAACTAAAGAACAATAATTTTCCATCTTCTGTGACGTAAGGTGTCGTTTCACGTCCGGTGGTATTTATAAATTCCGGCAATGCATGTACACTTTCACCCCAAATACCATTGGTTTCTGTAGCAACGAATAAATCGGTTAAACTTTTTTCAGCGCGACGGTCTGACACGAAATAAAGTTCACGTTTGTAGGTGTATTCATCGATCATAAATGTATCGGACATGCAAGCGGAACCGTCAAAGAAACTGGTGTTTACCCCTGGGATTTTCATGACATTTGGTGCATCCCAAACAAAAGGTGTTTCTGCGGTTTGCTCAAATATATCTGAACTTTCCGTTGTTTTTTCTTTGGATGCGGATGTATTCAATGTACCATAGGCATGTAGTCCGTTTGTCAGCACACAGTTCAAGGCATCAAATCCTTCTGTATTAAAATCTTGATCTTCCGAATAAGTGATTTTGTATGTTTTCGTGGTATCATTCCAGAAAGAATAGTAAAAATCTTCGAAATAACTTTGATCATCTGGATTCATGTTGTCACCTTTCGAATCAGGAGTTTTAGCTGTAAAATAAAGTGCTGCGCCATTTTGCACAAGAATAGGTGCATATTCATCATAATTCGTGTTTATTTCCTTAATTGGTTGACGAATATTCTGCACACCATTTTCTTGTTCTTTTTTGGCAAAATTACATTGTTCAATGAGTGCAGGTATATTGTATTCTTTCGCTAATTTCTCCCCAATGATTTTCGCACAATTGCTATAGTGAACAATAGCAGTATCTAAGTGATTCAAATTATGATGAATCTGTGCCGCAAGGAACTCTAAATCGCTGGTTAATTTTTTGTCATTGAGTTTCAATGCTTCCGTAACATGTGTTTCAGCTTCATGAAAACTTTTAAAGTCAAATTCCACACTTGCCAAGTAATATAAATTTTTGGCGGAACCTGGTTTTAGGACATTTGCTTGTTTGAAGTTCATATAAGCGTCACTCGAGGACCCATTATTGTAGAGCTCAATGCCGTTTTCGAGAATGCGTGTAGCATTAAATTGATCTTTTAATTTAACTTCATTTTGCGCAATAGACAGGGAAGTTATGGTTGTAAAAAGGGCGAGAACAAGTATTTTCATAGGATGAATTTATACAAAATAAAACAAAATCGAGACGTCTTTGATCGATTCTTATGCTTGTTCTCAGCCCAAGATTGTTAAAAACTACAATTTTAATAGATCATGTGCGCTTAAATTTTTGTGAAACTTAGCATTTCATTGTTTCTTATCAAGTATATTTAAAACTCATAATTAAAAGTGATGAACAAAGCACCCAATTTTAACACCCATCTTAGGCTTATGAGTTTGCTTTTACCGTCCCTGATGGTAAGCATGTTTTTGTCCTGTTCAACGAATAAAAAACGAAAAGAAAACGAACAGAAAGTGAAACCAATCGATTATTCTAATTGGGTTACACTCACTAAAGGCGTGCAATACCGGGAAATAAATGCACCGATAAAATCTGAAATTGGAGATTCAAAAATTTCATTAGTGCGCATGGATAAAGATTCATTTGAATTTGATATTTACAGTGCAACAGAGTATGATAGCATGCCACGAAGTGTGAGTGATTGGGCCAATAAACACAAATTGAACATCGTATTTAATGCTGGAATGTATAGCCAAGAGAATACCTTGTTAAGCAGGGCATTCCTTAAGTCGTCAGGAAAACATGTGAACAATCCCTCCATTATTGATGATTTCAATTTAATGATGGCAATGAGTCCAAACGTGAATCATCGAGAGAACATTGAGGTCTTAGATTTAACGTGTGAAAATTTCAATCAAATAAAGAACGAATTTAATTGTTATGCGCAAGGGTTAAGAATGATCGATTGTAATGGAAAACCGATGTTCTGGAAGAAAAAAATTCAATCATGTAGTATGATCATCGCAGCTGAGGGTACAGATAATAAATTCTATTTGATTTTTTGTAGATCTCCTTACACCCACAATCAAATGATTGAATTTATGTTGAAGATGCCTTATGGTATACGAAATGCGATTTATTTGGAAGGTGGACCAGAAACTAGTCTGTTTATCGATGTAAATGGACACCATATTGAAAGAGTAGGAAGTTGGGTGTCAGACACATGGGAAAGTGATGAAAACAATCATTTTTGGAGTTTGCCCAATGTCGTTGGAATTAAAAGTAAGACCCCAAAGAAAAAGTAGCCCTTTTTTACTGATATCAATCATGTTCTTACTTGACTTACCTCATGTAACGTTATCATTCAGTGTTGCACCTTTGTATTGTTCAACGGGACATAGCAAATAGTGATACTGAAAAAACTTACCAATCAAACGACAAAAGAAAATTCAATTTCAAGAGGAATAGTGAAGGCTTGGGTTTAGTAAACAATTTCATTCCTCTTACATTCGGTAGGTAAAAGCCACTTTTTCGAGTGGCTTTTGTTTTTTTATTTAAATTTTCATCAATTTATCGAATCATTTCTTGGTAACGTTGAATGTTTACCCCTTCAATTTCTTGCCCCAGTGTTTTTACCATCGACTGCGCAATTGTTTCTGCACGAATGCTATGGTATTCATTTTTTGAAAGTAAGCGAAGTCCTTCAAAAAACAACATCAACTTTTGACCAATGAATTCAAATGGACGTGATTCTGTTCTTGATCCAATCAACATGGATGGTTGATATATGTAGCAGTTATCAAATTTTAATTCCTTCATCGCTTCTTCGATTTCTCCTTTAAGTTTTGAATAGAAAATTCGCGATGAGGTCGAAGCTCCAATGGCACTGATTAAATGAACCGTAGGAATCCCATTCTCCTTAGCCAACTTCGCCATGCCGATATTGATGCCAAAATCAATGTTGCGATAATCGTTTAAGTCCGGTGTTTTTTTTCGTGTGGTTCCGACGCAGCAATAAATCACGTCTCCATGAACTTGATCCTTCAAGGAAGAGAAATCACTAAAATCTGTTATGATTTGCTTCACCTTTTCAGGAAGTCCGTCGAGTTTTCGGCGAACAAAAATTCGAATTTCACTTACCTTCGTTTCTTGGATTAAATCGTGCAACAAAGCATTTCCAATTAATCCTGTTGCGCCAATAATGACAACTTTTTTATCCATTATTTAAATGATTTTACCCACGTTAAAATATCCGACATGACAATTGGACTCATACTGGTTTCAATCGTCGCGTATTCCGAGATTGTACATTTTAAACAGGGTTGTAATAGGTGATTCAAGTCGTCATATGCCTTGAATGTGGACTGTCTTAAGGTATTTACATTCATGGATTTCTTGAATCCAGTTTGACTTTCATCCCAACGCACTTGTAGGTCTTTTTTTCCGTTGAGAATGAGCATGGGCAAATCCACATTTTTAAGGTAATCAGCCGCATGATAACTGAGAAATTCTTTTGCCCAGTCAGTGTTGATGAAGACACTCATTTCTGTGGCCATGTCATTCATCGATTTATCTTCTTTGAAAGAGGATGGTATGTTCTCCCATACGGTAGCTAACCAAATTTTATAATCCTTAAGAAAGGAAGCTGTTTCTGTTTTTAGAACAATGTTGGCAGCCTCTTCAAATAAACGGGAATTCCATTTTGCTTCTTCTTCACTCATTCCAGATGCGATGGGAATATCGTATTGTTGATTCACTAAAACATCTTTCCCATTTGTTCCAACCGATGCAGATTCAATTAGAAATCTAATATCTTTTTGTTGTGCAGCTGCACGAAGTCCAATGATTCCGCCTTCTGAGTGACCATAAATCCCAATGGGATGTCCGGGATATTTTTTCTTTAAGTATGCGAAAATAGCAAGTAAATCATCGGTGAAATCCGTTTCAGTTGAGGAACCAAACTCTCCAGTACTTTTTCCGATCCCACGGTCGTCATAGCGAAATACAGCTATTCCATTTTTACTCAAATAATCGGCTAGAATCCAAAATGGTTTGTGTCCAACAAGTTCACAATCTCTGTCCTGTTGACCTGATCCAGAAACCAAGATAACTATTGGAAAATCTGTTTCCTTAGGTAATGTAAGTGTCCCGGCTATACTGACCTTTTTACTCTTGATTTCCAGTTCCTTTCGCTCGTAAGAAAATGGACCAACCGGATCTTGTGGACGACCGGAAACTTCCACGCGTGCTTGTTCCGTTTTCGTAAAAATCACATTCCATTCAAGGCCACTTTGTTTCATGATCCCTTTCAGGCTGTCGTTTTTTAATTTTCCGGCAAAACTGAGTCCAATACGGTCCCAACGGAAGTATAAACTATCGAAAAAAAGACCGTAAATAGCCATTTCCTGAGCTTTTATCTCTGGCTGATCAGGAAGGATGACCGAAACGGATCCATCGCGACCAATGCCCTTGATATCAAGGTCCATTAACAGTGATTTTCCGGCTACTTGGAATGAACTATGCCAAAGCCCGTCAAGTTGTGCTTGCGCAGAATTAACACATACTAAAAGGAAGAAAAGTAACTTTTTCATGATTCAGTATATTCAGGAAACAAGGAAATGATTCCCGCTTCATTTGCTGGACAAACTCCGCGTTCCGTGATGAGTGCCGTCACTAATCGAGCTGGCGTCACATCAAATCCGTAATTCGCTGCATTCGTTGTCTCTGGACAAATCAACACAGTGTCAATTTTTCCATCACTGCGCTTTCCTTGAATGTATTTCACTTCGTTTTGGTCACGTTCCTCAATGGGAATTTCTGTCAATCCATCACGAATAGACATGTCCAAAGTTGTGGAAGGCAAAGCAACGTAAAATGGGATTTCGTTATCCTTCGCTGCCAACGCTTTCAAATAGGTTCCGATTTTATTGGCAACATCGCCATTTCGTGTGGTACGATCCGTTCCAACAATCACCATGTCCACCATTCCGTGTTGCATGAGGTGACCCCCGGTATTGTCAACGATTAAAGTATGATCGATTCCGTGCTTCGTTAATTCGTAAGCAGTTAAATTAGAACCTTGGTTACGTGGACGCGTTTCATCCACCCACACATGAACTTTAATTCCTTTTTCTTTTGCTTGATAAATAGGGGAGGTGATTGTTCCCCATTGGATACAACCCAACATTCCAGCGTTACAATGCGTCAGAATATTTACAGTATCGCCTTTTTTTGCGTTTGAAAGCGCTTCAATAATCGGTAATCCGTGCACGCCAATCATGCGACAGGTTTCAATGTCTTCTTCAACGATTCTACCTGCTTCTTCCCACGCCGTTTGTAGAAAATCATCCGCGTCCTCCAAGGCATTTTGCATGCGGTCCAATGCCCAAAATAAATTGATGGCAGTTGGACGCGAAGCTCTTAAAACGTCAAATGCTTCATCCAAAAATGCACCATCGCGTTGTTCTTCGATTAATTCCCGCACCGCTAAGTAAATTCCATAAGCGGCGGTTGCTCCAATAAGTGGTGCTCCACGAACAGTCATGTTGCGAATAGCTAAATCAGCATCCCGGTAATTCATTAATTTCACGTTAATCAATTCGTGCGGCAAAACACGTTGATCAATTACTTCCACATAGCGGTCTTCTGTGGTCCAAATGGTTCTGAAAGTTGACATCTTTAAAAAATAGTTAGCTAAAAAAAATCCCGATTCGCAGAACCGGGATTTCAATGATTTATAAACCGAAAGCGGCTTTAACTTGATCTACGTAGTTTAGTTCTTCCCAAGTGAATAATTCTACTTCTCTTGTAATCACTGTTCCGTCTGGAGCTTTAAACGATTTCGTTACCTTCTCATGTTTACGTCCCATGTGTCCGTATGCAGCTGTTTCTTGGTAAATTGGATTTCTTAATTTCAAACGTTGTTCGATAAAGTATGGACGCATGTCGAAAATTTCGTTCAATTTCTCTGCAATTTGACCATCTGTCATATCAACTTTCGCTGTTCCATATGTGTTCACATATAAACCACATGGTTTAGCAACTCCAATCGCATAAGAAACTTGTACTAAAAGCTCATCACATAATCCAGCAGCAACCGCATTTTTCGCCATGTGACGTGTTGCGTATGCAGCTGAACGGTCAACTTTAGATGGATCTTTTCCAGAAAATGCTCCACCACCGTGAGCTCCTTTTCCACCGTACGTATCCACGATGATTTTACGTCCAGTTAAACCTGTATCTCCGTGTGGCCCACCGATGACAAATTTACCTGTTGGATTAATGTGGTAGGTAATCGCGTCATTGAATAACGCTTGAAGCGCTGGTTTCAATTTCGCTTTCACTCTTGGAATAACGATTTCGATGATGTCTTTTTTGATTTTCGCTAACATCGTAGCTTCTGAATCAAAATCATCGTGTTGCGTTGAAACAACGATGGTATCAATGCGTTGAGGAACATTGTCGTCAGAATACTCAATCGTTACTTGTGATTTCGCATCCGGACGCAAATAAGGAATCAATGCTGATTCATTGTTGCGAATATAAGATAGTTCTTGCAAGATTTTGTGTGCAAGGTCCAATGCCAAAGGCATGTAGTTATCTGTTTCAATCGTAGCATATCCAAACATCATTCCTTGGTCACCAGCACCTTGATCCTCTGGATTGGAACGCTCAACTCCTTGGTTGATGTCAGAAGACTGTTCGTGCAATGCAGAGAAAATCCCACAAGAATTTGCATCAAACATGTATTCTGATTTTGTATAGCCAATTTGACGAATCGTTTCACGTGCAATTGCTTGTACATCCAAGTAAGAAGTTGATTTCACTTCACCCGCTAATACAACTTGTCCTGTTGTTACAAGTGTCTCACAAGCTACTTTTGAACTTGGGTCAAATGCCATGAAATGATCAATCAATGCATCAGAAATTTGATCTGAAACTTTATCTGGGTGTCCTTCAGAAACGGATTCTGATGTAAATAAGTAAGCCATTTAATATATTTTAGAGTGCAAAAATAACAATATTCAGTGGGAATGTAAAGTGTTTACTGCTTGACTATGAATAAAATTTATCACCATTTTCTACCATTCGTTTGAGAAGCGCATTTGGACGGTAACGGTCTTCTCCGTACTCATGAAATAGTACGTTCAACTTTGTTAAAACCCAGTCTAGTCCAATTTCATCCGCCCATGCCAATAATCCTTTTGGATAATTCACTCCTTTCGTCATGGCTAAATCGACGTCTTTCACGGATGCTACTTGCATAAAGACAGCATCAATGGCTTCATTGATGAGCATCACAAGCACGCGCTCAAAAATCATTTTTCCAATGATTTGATCTTTGTTAGGTTCCGGAAATACTGTTCCTTCAGCATAAGTATAAAAACCACGTCCCGTTTTTCTTCCGTAAAATCCTGCTTCACTGTGTCGTTTTTGAGTAAAGGACGGTTTGAAACGTGGATCGTAGTAAAATGCTTGAAATACGGATTCAGTTACAGCGTAATTCACATCGTTTCCAATGTAGTCCATCAAAGTAAATGGACCCATTTTAAATCCGCCAAATTCGGTCATCGCCCAATCGATTGTTGCAAAATCTGCAATTCCTTCTTCGTATATGCGAAGTGCTTCGCCGTAAAATGGACGTGCAACTCGGTTGACGATAAACCCAGGAGTATCTTTGCACACAACTACGGTTTTCCCCCAGCTTTTAATTAATTCTACCGATGATTCAAGTGTCTGAGCATTGGTTTGTACTGCAGGAATAATTTCAACCAAAGGCATAATCGTTGCTGGATTGAAAAAATGAATGCCAATCACACGATCTGCTTTTGATAGAGAAGATCCAATGGAGGCAATGGATAGGGAAGAGGTGTTGCTTGCCAAAATACAATCGGCCGAAACAATTTTCTCCAAAGCCGAAAAAACACTGTGTTTGACCTCCATTTTCTCCACGATTGCTTCGATAATCAAATCGCAAGATGAAAGTCCTTCCAATTGTGCGACATAGTGAATGTTTGACTCAATCTCCGTTTTTTGTACAGAAGTGAATTTCCCTTTTTCAACTAATTTCTCGAGGGATTTAGAAACGCCCGTTTTCGCCCGATTCAATTGATCAACATTCGCATCCATCAAATAAACCGAATGCCCACATTGAGCAGCCACTTGCGCGATGCCAGAACCCATAGTTCCTGCTCCAATTACTCCAATCACTTTACTCATCTTCCTTTAAATACTGCTGGACGCTTTTGAATAAATGCATTCACTCCTTCAGTGAAATCATCCGTTTCTCCAGCCTCTGTTTGTAAACTTTCTTCTAAGTCTAATTGATCTTCCAGTGAATTAAATAAACCTAAATTCACCGCTTTTTTTGTTAATCCGAGTCCGTAGGTTGGCATCGTAGCTAGGTTTTCAGCTAATTTGATTACTTCCTCTTCAAAAGACTCATCTTCGAACACTTTGTAAATCATGTTCATTCGTTCCGCATCGTCCGCAGAAACTTTATCGCCAGTCATCATCAATGCCACAGCTTTTTGGACCCCAACTAATCTTGGTAAAAAATACGTTCCTCCTGAATCTGGAATTAGTCCGATTTTGGAGAACGCTTGAATAAATGACGCGGATTTTTTTGCCACAACGATGTCACAAGCCAAGGCAATATTAGCCCCTGCTCCTGCTGCAACACCATTCACTGCTGCGATAACTGGTTTTTCCAATTCTCTGATTTTGATGATGATTGGATTGTAGTGATCACGCACAATCGATTTTAATTCAGGTCCTTCCGGATCAATCGCCTCCGCTAAATCTTGTCCAGCACAGAATGCTTTCCCCTCTCCTGTAATTAATACTGCTCGGATTTCGGGATTTACAGCGCATTCATCTAACACGTCTTGGAGTTGCAAGGCCATTGTCTTATTGAATGAATTGAAGACAGTTGGTCGGTTGAATGTAATGCGACAAACGTCGTTTATTATTTCTTTTATGATTTCCATAATCTTTCTTTTATCGTGTGATTATCTTATTTCGATTGATATAATTTGTGTAACTGTTTAGCGCGTTCTGCCATGGATTTACGTAAACTTTTTGGCTCAAGGACTTCTAATTCGCCAGCATATCCCAGCAAATTTCGGATGAATTCTTCTGAAACTAAAACATTTAATTCAAACATACTAAAATCTGCGGATTCAGCCGTGAGTTTCTGAGATTGATGAAAAGGTTGCGAAGAAATATACTTTGCCGCAATCGGATTGGCTTTGAATACAATTCGCTCAGCTTTTCCTTTGTAAGATGTAATGCCAATCGTGTCTTGGAAATAGAGTTCCGGTTGAAAATCGACAGGTAAACTAGATTCGTCCTCTAGAATTTTCGGGTCCTGCATACGGTCTAGTGCGTAAGTGATGATGTCATTTTTCAGTTTATCGAAACAGATGAGGTACCAACGGTTTCGGTATTCTTTTAGAAAAAGCGGCGACACTTTTCTTGGTTTTTCAACTCCTTTCACGAAACTCGCATAGATAAACCAGAGCATTTTTTTACCACGGATCGCTTCAAGAATCATTGGCAGGTATTCATTCCCACCGCTCGAAACGACAGACTCAAATTGCACGAATTTCTGTATGTCTTCATCTTCCGGATTTCCACCGATTGAAACACGGTCTACAATTTTATCAATGGCATTTCCAAACTGCTGAAAAAAGGGAACTTCCTTAAATTGCTGCAATGTTTTAACAGCGAATTTTATCGAGCTTAATTCATCTTCCGATAAGGGAATGTCATTGATGCTAAAATTTGGATCCTCGTAATAATAACCTTTGTGCAGTTTACTGTATTTGATGGGCGCATCATGCTCCATCTTCATATTAAACATGTCCTTTTCAATGGTTGAATCACAAATATTATTTCCATGATCTGAACCATAAAGCGATTCTTCACAAGCGGACCGAAGCTCTAATTTACTTGGGTATGGCTTGTATTTATTGCGCAACATCCGATCGATAATGCGAAAACGAATCAAGGCATTTTTAATGTGCGGCATTAGTTCAAGACGGCTTTTTTCTGATAACCAAACAGTTCAAAAAACTTAATAGCTTGAACTACTTCGTATGGAACGTCCTCTTCCCAACTGACACCACCAGACTTAATCTTACTCAATACGTCATCTGAGAGTATATGCAGTAGCCTTTCATTGTATTCCGGAATCGCCGCAATTTTATCATTCGCTTGCATGTAGGTAAGGAGTCCAGTAAGGTTTTCAGGTAACTTAATGTTGTTAAGTCCATAAAGCTCTCCAGAATCAACATTGATGGCTGGATACACATACAATTTAACATTGTGTCCAAATCCTCTACCGAAGGCTTCTAATAATCCACCCGGTAAATTGTCATAATATTTCTCATCGAAAATAATGTGCAGGTTGTAAACGCCCATAATCACCCCAACAAGATTCCCTTTCGCTATTGCTGATAAGTATTCTAACATCTTGTAATGTTTCAAATAATTTGAAATCATTACCGTATAGCCCAATGAACCTAACAATTCAGCGCGATCTAAGAAGTCTTTATCCGAGATCTTTCCATCTGCTGTTAAATCTTTTAAGGTCAACTCGAATACAACTTCCAAGTTCTCTTCTTTTACTCGGTTTTCTTTCAAAAACTCCTTTCGAGCCTTTTCAATCATGTCGATATGCACCTTCGTAACTGGACGAAAACGTCCACGCATCAACAAGATATTTTTCTTGTACAAGGCCGTTGAAGGCTGCATGACATTCTTCGCTAAATCGAACATTGTTGCATTCGTTATTCCCCGACGAACTAAATTTAATGCGATGATTCGATTATCCATTTCCTCAAAGTCCGGTCCCGAAATGCGCAACATGTCAATTTCCATACGGTCTCTTGGAAGTCGCTGAACAATACCGTCAATAAATTCGTCAATATTGCTTGATTGAAAATAACATGCATAGACCAAATTTACCCCCAATATTCCAAGTGCTTCTTGCTGCGCTTTGTGGCTATTGTCATGCATTTTGATGTGCAATATGACATTGTTAGGTTTTTTATCAATCCCTAATTGGAAGCGCATTCCAACCCAGCCTTGACCTTGATTTGTTTTGTGGTAATTTAAAGACTCAACGGTGTTACAAAACGCAAAGAAACGGGCTTCTCTGTTTTTAACGGGCAGAATATCTTGAAGGTGCAAGAACTCTGTTTCCAACATGGTTGTAAGACGTTCCTCACACACGTATCGGATTGTTTCACCATACATGGAGTCGGAAACTTTCATGTCATATGCCGATTGTGTGTAAGCAATTGTACCGGAACTTCCACCTGCTTTGAAAAAGTTTGCTGCGACCTCTTGACCTGCTCCAATTTCCGCAAAACACCCATAAATATCTGGCGTTAAATTGATTTTTAATGCCTTTTCCTCTGTCGTTAGTCTTGTATTTTCTCCCATTAATTCGGATCTTTAAATGATGGATTATTGATGAAATTGTAATCACTTAACGTGAGTAAAAATCTCTTCAATAAATATTTTTCTTGCGCATCTAATTGAACACCACCTTGGTTGGCGAATTCGATTAGAGGATCTATCGTTGGACTCATATGAATACCACTCGAGTAATGTTCAATTACTTCATCTAATGTGGTAAATCGCCCATCGTGCATGTAGGGTGCTGTAAAAGCAATGTTACGAAGTGTTGTAACTTTAAACTTACCATATTCTTCAGGATTTTGCGTCACACCACCTCTTCCTAAATCACTAAACGTAGCATCTAGTCCGTTGTTACTAAATTTCTTAACGCGCATTAATGGTCCGTTATGGCAATGAAAACAATCAGCTCCGTTTAAACTTTTGAAAAGGTCGTAACCTGCCCATTCGTCTAAATCAATCGTTGATAACATTGCCTGTTCTGAAGAATTTAAGGCCAAATTATTTTCATATTTGTACATGACATCAAATTTTGATTCACTAGAAATCATAGTACGAATAAATTGTGCAATTGCCTTCGTTGCTTTCACAGAATCTACTCCTTCCTCTCCGAATGCTTTGAAAAATCGATTGCGGTAAGTTACATCCGAATTCAGTTTGTGAATGGCATCTTTCCAAGATTGATGCATTTCGATGGGATTTGATACGGGTTCAAGGATTTGAGATTCTAAAGTCGTTTCCCTTCCGTCCCAAAAAAAGAAATTCTCCCACCCAATATTAATTAATGCCATTGATTGACGATTCCCAAAAACACCATCAATCCCAACTGAATATTTATTAGGATCTGAAAAGGAGTGTTCTGGCATGTGACATGAAGCGCAATTCATGGTATTGTCCCCACTTAGTCGCTTTTCGTAAAACAAAAAGCGTCCAAGTTCAACTCCTTCTGCCGTCATAGGATTATCCGATGGAATAATCATATCGGGAAAATGCGATGGAATTTTTAATTGATACGGAGTAGGCGTATAATCAGCTTTGTCTTTACGACAAGCTACGAAAAGAAACAATAAAGAGAAAACTATGACGAATTTCATTAGTTTAATGTTAGCGCATTTTTGAAGTTTTGTATCACTTTTTGTGTTAAAGTCTCCTGACCTGCTGCGGTGTGCGTTAGATGTTCCTCTTTGAGGTTAATTGGGTTTAAAGGATTTGATAAAAAGTTAGCCAAATCTAATTTTAATGGCAATTCCCAAGCATTATTCCCTTTATCTTGCCAAGCGACATTCTCGAAATTGAAGGATTGTAAATACGTATCCGTCCCCACATGAAAACTGAAACTCAAGTCTAGGTTATTTGTTCCGTCAATTATTGTATCCACTTTTCCTTCAATATTCATGAAGATGTAACCCGTATTCCATCCCCAATGCATAGATCCCGCATTACTAATGTTTAAAGGACTTTCATTCGGAAAAGCAGAAGGATCTAGGTGGTTTAAACTGGAGTCAACCCCGATTTTACCAGTAAGATTCGAATAGTTTAAATGATTTGCAGGTTTTGACACCAAAAGCGAACCTGTTTCACGAAAGTTAAACAAGGCAGCCTCGATTAATTGATTAGTCCCATTACCCATTAACGTGAAATAACACGTCAATTCTGTGAATTTCACTTTGTATCCCTCAGCGGTGGTATACACTGAATCCATATAGAAAGGTTGCGTTCCGTAGGTCGGATTGATGCTTACCTTCACTGTTTCCACTACTGGATCAACAGGCTTCGGGTCATCTGGATCACAACTCCAAAGTAATGGCGATAAGACTACTAAATAAAGGAATTTCTTCATGTAACAAATTTACCTTAAAACAATCAAATTTTGTTGTTAATTTTAAAAAATCCTCCGAAGATTCGTTAACCCAGGTAATTTCAGTAAAAAATATGCAAAGTATTGATCGAAACATACACCCCTTAAGCGTTTTAAGTGCCTCAGCTGGATCTGGTAAAACGCATCAATTGGTACTTGAATACCTCACCATTTTATTGAAAGATACTCAGTTTAAAAGAAAATTTAAGAGCATTGTTGCCATGACCTTTACCAATAAGGCGGCAAGTGAAATGAAGGAAAGAATATTGACTACTTTATTTGGTATTGCTTATGTGGACCCGGAAAATAAAAAAGTAGAGAATATGAGGTCTGATTTAGAAAAACAGACTGGACTTTCGGCTCAAGAATTAACAAAACGAAGTAAACTAGCTTTAGAAGGAATTTTACATGCATATGAAGATTTTCATGTATCCACAATTGATAAATTCAACCTCAGACTGATTCGTTCTTTCTCAAGAGACTTAGACTTGCCAGCAGATTTTGAAGTTGTTTTAAATGAAAAACAAGTAACAGAAGATGTCGTTGATTTACTCATGAATCAATTAGGTGCTCCAGGAGCAGAAGACCTGACGGATTGGATGTATCAATATGCAAAGGCTAATTTAGAAGAAGGAAATAGTTGGAATTTTCGTAGGCAATTAATCGAATTTTCTTCCATGCTTGGCAAGGAAAAAAATGCTGAAAAAATCCAACAATTATTAGAACTTGAACTCACTAAAGGCAACTATAAACGGTTATTCGAAGATCGAAATCAAATTTTAACATCCTTTCTTGCTGATGCTAAGCACGTTCACGATGAATTTTTCAATTTAGGGTTGAACCTTTCTGATATTCCAGGTAAAGGGACGACTGTCAAGAATTTTGAGAAACTAAATGTGCAGAATGCTTTTCCAAAGATTAATTCAAATAATGACGGATTATTCTCTGCTACGCTGATGAATCTTATGGAGGCAAATTCGAAATTAGCCATTCCATTGTCCTTGAAACAAGATGTAATACGATTGAATGACCGTTACTTGACGGATTTAGCAGCATTTAATTTGATTGAACTGTACCGTAAGAATTTCTTTAACATGGCGTTGTTACAGCATGTTGGAAAGCAACTACAGCTCATGATGAACGATGAGCAACTGATACGGATATCTGAATTCAACAAGTTAATTAGTAAACTCGTTAGAGACGAAGAAGCACCGTATATCTACGAAAGATTAGGAGTCCGGTTTGAACATTTTCTACTGGATGAATTTCAAGACACCTCACGCCTTCAATGGCTAAATTTAATTCCGTTAATGTTGGAATCACTGGCACACAACCGATGGAATTTAATCGTAGGTGATGCAAAGCAATCGATTTATCGATTCAATAATGGGCTCGCTGAACAATTTGTAAGTTTACCAGCAATTTACAATCCTGAAAATGACCGCCAAATTGCAGCTAAAAGTGCCACCTTTGCAAGTCGAGGTGCAAAACGCGTCCTTCCATCCAATTTCCGTTCTGCAAAGGAAATCGTTGAATTTAACAACCTACTTTTTGAAGGACTAGCAAAGTGCTTACCTGCGAACATGGCTCATTTCTATCAAGACTTGAAACAAGAGCCTACCCAACAAAAAAGCGGATATATTCATATCGAATCGATCCAACAAAAAATAACATTCGATGAACGCTTAGAAAAAGTGATTGGCTTTATAGAGGAATCTTTGCATGCCGGTTTCGAACCCGGTGACATCTGCATTTTAACGGAAACAAACAAACTTGGAAATGCACTCGCGATTGGTTTGACGGAAAGAAAATATCAAGTAGTTTCTCAAGATTCTCTTCTGATCTATAAAGATGCGCAGGTCCAATTGATCCTCTCCTATTTAAGAAGACGCGCGTCCCCAAAGAAAACGACGGAGACAAAGCGCTTTGCCGAATTGTACTTCAGAATTCAAGGGACTTATTCTGCCGCAGATTACCTCGCATATTTCGAAGTCATACAAAAGGACGGCAAGTCTATTCGGGTTTTTAATGATACACGGTTCCTAATTGATCATTTCGGCGGCACATCAAACTTCTTTGCAACCTATGAAAGTGTTTATGATTTGGTTCAGAAATTCATGAAATTGATGGATTGGAAAGAAACAGAAGAACCATCCCTTCATCATTTTATGGATGTGATCTATGGATTTCAACTAGCACGGCAAACAGATATTCATCATTTCCTTGACTACTTTGATGCTCAAAAAGACAAAATCGCATTACAAATGCCGGATACGCAATCTGCACTGAAAATTATGACGATTCATAAATCGAAAGGATTAGAGTTTCCAGTTGTGATAATCCCGAACATGGATTTTACTATTTCGATGAATACAAACGGAAGGTATTTAATGGAAGTACGTGATAAAATTTTGTATGCCTTTCCAGGGAAAAACCAACAAATACCCGAATTGGATGCTTTTGCAAAAGAAGAAAATAACTTGATTCTTTTGGATAAAATGAACCTTTTTTATGTTGGAATGACGCGTCCAGAATTGAGGTTATACGCGATAAATGATTTTGAAAAAGGAAAGTTTGGAGCAATGATTCATGATCAATTGGAAGGATTGAACCTCGGAATGACGGAAGATGGATTGTTGCAAATTGGACAGACCACACCAATTTCGGAAAAGGAGGATCCTTCTGAAAATCTTTACATTCCCGTCGACTTTAGTCAACGATTATGGTACCCTGATATTGTCTTTCGAAAAGTGTTTCAGGAAGAAACAGAAATTCAACAAGAAGAACAACGATTTGGAAATGATTTCCACTTAGTAATGTCTCTCTGTCAATCGAAAGTTGATACAGACCCAGTATTAATGAACTTACTGAATGACGGACAAATCGAGCAGAAAAATGAAATTCGTTTGCGAGAATGCGCTCTTTCTTTTTGGCAGAAAATGGAGGAAGGTGATTATTTATCAAACATTGAAAAGTCACTGAATGAACAGGTCATATTAGCTGGCGAAAATGACGTGAAAAAACCGGATAAAGTTTTAGTGAAATCTAATGAAATCATCGTGATTGATTTTAAAACAGGAAAAATCAATCAAAGTCATATGGAACAAATTGTTGCCTATGCTAAATTACTGGAAGAAATATTTAAAAAACCTGTAAGGTGTTTACTGTACTATTCAGCCCTAAACCAATTGACTGAACTTTGAGGGGGATAGTTCCCGTGCCATTTTCAAAAAAGTATAGATCAATGGATGGGGTAGGTCTCTTGTCGAAGAAATCTGTGGACAAAAACTACAAGCCATAAAAAAAGGATGATTTCTCAAGGTAACAATCTCCGGATCATCAAACTGATTCGTCGCTTCAATATCAATCAAACTTCCATTTAATTGATCCATGAGTTGAGGATATAAACTGAAGCGAGATGAACTAAGTTCAGTATGATTGCAATTCTCATACAATTTAACAATGTCCTTTGTTTTTGGGTAAATCGTTACGCGTTCAAATTGGTTTCCTTCAATTAAATTATCAGAAATCAACTTCTCTCCGAAAGGATTCAATTGATTAATGGAGATAAGGTATTCGAAAAAGTATTTATATCCTTCTCCTGTTAAAAAAACGGGGACTTTGGACTCTACAATTAATTTGAATACACCATTTAAAAAGAAGTGATTAAGAAAAGGACCCGGTGCAATCCATACGCCATCAAATTGCTCAAAATATACGCGTTTGTGTTGAATTGCTTCATTGATTTTTATCCAGTAGTAATTTACTTCTGTTTCTAAAAAATCAGATGCGTGGTCCAAAGATAAATTGGTCGCGTGATGCGCGTTGTAGGTGAAGTTATAATCGCCAATAATAGCTATTTTGAGGACTTCACTCATAAATAAAATTACCTTTTAAACCAAGCACGATACTTGGCATTGGTAATATTTAGGGATGACTCTACGCTGGTTTGCGGGTCGACGAACCAAACTTTACAAGAAAATGTTGCTTCAAATAAAGAATAATCTCCAGTTCCATCGGATGCTTGTTTTAAAATAGTAAAGCTAGCAACTTGACCTGGGTCTGTTTCTCTAGAATACCAAACCTTACCAGTGTTATCTGTGTACGTTACTTGAACACCGTCAACACTCTGACTCACCATAGTTGCTTTATCCTTGAATAAAATTGGAATTCCTGAGTTAGTCATAGCCCAATCATTAAACATACTTAAGGTAGGTTCAGTGTTAGTGGAAGCATCATAGTCAAGCGTTCCAAACATCAAACTCAACGATTGAGCGTTTTGGTTGGAGAATATAGTTGACGTGTAAATAACTTTTGATAAAGCTGGAGATGCGATAACCACTGCGGTGTCTTCTGTTGTTGCATTGTACCCATTAACGTTTTGTGTTAATTCAAATTGAGTACCATTCACATATCCTACTATACTCGCATTTAAATCTACTTTGTTCGTTGGCGGTGGAATAACCTCGTGTTCAATACATGCACTGAATAAGGACACAAGCGCGAAGCCAATAATAGCGAACTTGAATGTTTTCATAGATTACAATAGTTTAGGCAATTAATAGTCAAATTTATGTTTATAAACGGAGAAAAACAAAAAAAGATGTCCCCACCGTTGATTTTTTTAAATTCCACTAAAGAGTTGGGTATATTTCTGGAAATAGATATCCTCACAAACTTCACTTCCTTTCATGATTAAATCGAATACTTCGTCAGCTTTCTCTTTCATCAATTGTTTCTCTCCCAAGTAAAACTGAAGTTCATCAAAATGCGTGTTTAGTAGAAGTTGTAATTCGATTTCATTTTTTAAAGAAAGATGATTTGGACACTTGATTTGGTAAGCTTTAAGTGGG
>CAIRMS010000160.1 GCA_903879765.1 uncultured Flavobacteriales bacterium | reverse complement strand
CGCGCAATTTCATTTGGTCGCTCACCTTGATCGATTACACGTACTGTCGTTTGCATGCGATTATTTCTTAATTCTTTCGCAACCACCATATGATGCGCAGCTTTTGCAGCAACTTGAGGTAAATGTGAAATCGCCATCAACTGAACTGTTTCACCCATTTTGGATAATAACTGTCCCATTTTCAAGGCTACATCACCAGAAACTCCCGTATCAATTTCATCGAAGAAAATGGTCGGCAAGGATTGTTTTTCAGAAATCAATTGTTGCAAAGCCAACATCAAACGCGAAAGTTCTCCCCCACTCGCTGCTTTTTCAATCGGAACTGCTTCGATTCCAAAATTAGCGGAAAACAGAAAATCAACTCCCGTGAATCCCGTTCGATTCATTTCCATTTGCTGCCTTAAATCGAATTTAAGTGTGGTGTGTGGTAATTTTAGTTCTTTCAATCGGTCTTGAAGAATGGCCAGAATTGCTGGAATGCGTTTTTCACGCTGCTCATGTAAATAATGTGCATCCTTCAGAAGTTCTTTTTTCAAAAGATTATATTCCATTCGCTTGTTCGTACAAGCTTCTAACAAGTCATCAAGGGAATTTAACTTACGTGTTAATTGCTCATACATGGACTTCAAATCATCTGGAGAACTCAAACGATGCTTAGTTAAAATCTTATTAAATGCATTCCATTTTTCTACTAATAGCTCTTTTTCGGATTCGTTAACGTCCAATTGATCGATGGCGTCGTCCGCTTCCAAAGACATTTCCTTCAACTCAAGTAAAATGGAGTCCAAACGTTCTTTCATCGATTGAAGTAAAGGATCGTAAGATGCTTGTTTATCAATAGATGACTTCAGTCTATAAAGTAATTCATAGCTTCCATTTTCAGCAGTAATTTGACTTAACTCTCCAAAAACATGTGTAATTTGGGACGCATTTTCCATGCGGTTGATGTCCAGCTCTAGTTGATTAAAATCCGTAGTCCCGAGAGATAATTCCTGTAATTCATCCAATATGAATCGATCGTAATCTTCGGCTTGAACAGCTGCGGAATAGCGTTCATCAAGTTCTTTCAATTCTTTGCCCAAGACCTCAAATGTGCTGTGTTTTTTAACGAAGGAATGACGTTCTGGAAGCAAGCCAGTTAGAACATCGATTAACTCCAATTGAAAGGACTTTGATTTTAGTTCTAAGGTATTGTATTGCGAATGGATTTGCACCAAGCGCGAAGTCAATATTTTCAAGGTTTGTAATGAAACAGGCACATCATTGATAAACGCACGTGATTTTCCCTCCTTTGCAATTTCTCTTCGAATGATTGTTTGTGAATCGTAGTCCAAATCATACGCTTCAAAAAACGATAAATAGGATTCATTTAACAGAAAAGTCGCTTCAACAATTGATTTTAGAGCGTCCGGTCCAATGACTGAAAGTTCTGCTCGTTCCCCGAGAATCAACTGAAGTGCATGAAGTAAAATAGATTTTCCTGAACCCGTTTCACCTGTTAATACAGTATATCCAGATTCAAAAGATAATTCTACTTCATCTATTAAGGCAAAATTCGATATACGAAGCGAAGTTAACATCAATTAAGAATTTCCTGATAACGAGCTGAATTCGCAGAATCGAGTCTTTTTAATAGCGTTACCAAATCTTGTTTTTCCTTCAATTCGGAATCAGAGAAAACATTTATAAACTCGGGAATCTTTCCAAAAAGGAAACTCAGTAAATTAACTGCGTTTGGACGTGTAGCAGCTAGAGGAGTTAATTTATTTAAGGCATCATAAATTGCTTTTTTACCAGCAACCTTGTCTTCATATAACTTATCAATTCCTTTGCGGTGATACATGTAAATACACTCGCGCATTGGATCAAAAACCGGTTGCAACATGTTATCTACGAGGTAAAAACGATTTCGTTTTCCAGATTCCGAAGATTTCCATCCAGGAGCACCACCCACTTGTGCATTTGTTACAATTGCTTGTGCTTCAATATAATATGGCGTTCCACCTTTCAACGAGAATGAATCATAATCAAGTCCTAACATGTAATACGCATAAAAAGCAAGAATCGAGGTTAAGTTGTCACGGTATTGATTTTGTGCGTATACCAATACTGCATTTCGAGAGAAGGTAACGGCAAAATCAGCGTCTTCAAAATTCAACAACAAAGTGTTATAACTAGAATTAAAAGAAGGACGTGTCGATTGAACTTGGATATTACCTCTGTACGTCCCTGTGGAAGGAATTTCCCGTATTTGAATCTGAATATTACATTTGATGCGTTCTTCTGTCTTAAACTTATCTTTTGTCCATTGGGTGTTGTTCATCATGTCAAATATACTTTGCTCCATTTGCTTGATGATCTCCTTCTCAGTGGAAGAAACCTCGACTTTTGCATCCACAAGGACAGAAACCTGGCAATTTAATTCTTGTGAATAGGCAACAGAAACTCCAGTAAACGCCAATAATAAACTAATTAATCCTTTCATTTTTAATTTTTTAAAACGACGGATAAAACATCTTTCGCCACTTCTTTTTTGGATTTAAGTGGGAATTCAATTGCATTTTTATCCTTATCGAAAATAGTAATTTTATTTGTTTCCGCTTGAAATCCACTTACATCTTTTACAAACTCATTTAAAACAATGAAGTCAAGATTTTTACGCGTCAATTTATCTAACGCATATTCTTTCGCATTATTTGTTTCCAAGGCAAATCCCACTACTTTTTGTTGCTCGTTTCGATGTTGAGATGCCCAAGTTAGGATATCAGGGTTCTTTACTAAGTGTAAAGTATGTTCTTCCGCTTGCTTCTTGATTTTTTGTGTAGCGACATTTTCTGGACGATAATCAGCTACAGCAGCACTGAATATTCCTAATTCACATGACTTCCAGTGTTCTTGCACAGCCACTAACATTTGTTGTGCCGTTTGCACTTTGATCAGCTGTAAATTGGGATGTGTTAATTCCAATGCCGTTGGACCACTAATCAATATCACTTCATGTCCAGATGCCAAACAAGCTGTTGCCAATTCATAGCCCATTTTTCCGCTTGAGTGATTTCCAATAAAACGAACAGGATCAATTGCTTCATAAGTTGGTCCGGCAGTGATTAAAATACGTTTTGAATCGGCCGTTTTTTTCACCTGAAAGAAATCCTGAATGTAAGCAGCAATGTTTTCCGGCTCCTCCATTCGGCCTTGTCCCTCTAGTCCACTCGCTAAAGCACCTTCTGTTGCAGGAATGATTGAAATCCCGTCCGAAAGTAAGGTTTCCATATTGCGCTTTACTGTTGGATGTTGGTACATGTCCAAGTCCATTGCAGGAGCGATGATTGTTTTTCCTTTCATGGAAAAATAAGTAGCGAGCAAAAGATTATCGCAGATTCCACTGGCCATTTTGGCTAAAGTATTTGCTGTTGTTGGTGCGATGATGAATACATCTGCCCACAGTGCAAGTTCCACGTGGTTT
>CAIRMS010000159.1 GCA_903879765.1 uncultured Flavobacteriales bacterium | reverse complement strand
TTCCTCTGCTGTAATCAGTTCTTCACGACCAATATCCTGTAGGTATTTGTCTAAAGACTGACTTTCTCTGTTTGTTATCGATTTGGTGATTTTGAGCTGTCTCATGCTGCTGAATACCTCTATTTGTTAGTTAATAATCTATCTTGTCTATTGTTGTTGGAAGCAAAGTAACGCCAAAAATCGGGATTGAAAAAATTTAGTTTCCACAATTTATTAACTTTTATCAACGAGTTCTCAACCCTGCATTTTTATCCTAAAATCCTATTATAATCCCAAGCCTTTATATTCGCGTTTCCCGCTCTCCGTCATGATTTCAAGAAGAACACCACGATTCACGCCGCTTAATTTTCCGCTCAACTCTTCAATGGTTTCAATCGGTTCATTGTTCACTTTTAAGATAACATCTCCTTCCATTAATCCGATGGCTTTTAATTTACCTGCGCCGATGGATTTCACTTTTACGCCGTAGGCAATATTTAACTCTTTTTTCTCTTTGTCGGTCATTTCAGTGAAAATGGCTCCAAGTGCTTGACTTTTGTTAATTTCTTCCTTGGACATCAACGCGGTCTCTCCTTCTTTGTTACGCAACACCAACTCTCGAATGACTTCTTCACCGTCTTTTTTGCGAACAGTTAATGAAATTTTGTCACCCGGACGTCTTTTCCCTATTTCTTCCTGAAGAGCAGAAACCGAATTCACTTCTTTGCTTCCGATTTTTAAAATGACATCTCCATCTTTCAATCCCGCTTTATCAGCACTTCCATCTTCAATAACTTTCGCTAGAAATACTCCTTTTAAGTTCGGTAGCTTGTTTTTCTCCTTGATTTCCTGAGAGACATCAGATATTTGAACACCTAAATAACCACGTTGAACAATTCCATAATCAATTAAGTCGCTCATGACCTTCTGTACGAGGTTTACCGGAACAGCAAAAGAATAGCCACTGTAACTTCCTGTTTGAGAAGCAATCGCTGTATTGATTCCTACAAGTTGTCCTTGAGTATTGACTAACGCGCCTCCACTATTACCAGGATTCACAGCTGCATCTGTTTGAATAAACGATTCAATTGGAACGATGTCCTGGCCATTGCGTTCGCTTAATAAATTGATGTTTCTTGCTTTTGCAGATACGATTCCAGCCGTAACCGTTGATGTGAGGTTGAAAGGATTTCCCACTGCAAGTACCCATTCACCAATTTTTAAGTCATCACTATTTCCTAAAGGAATAGGAGTAAAGCCGGATCCTTCAATTTTTAATACGGCAATATCTGTCGCTGGATCAGCACCAATCACTTTAGCAGTATACTTGGAATTGTCATTTAATATGACTTCGATTTCACTGGCGTTTTCAATCACGTGATTATTTGTGACAATGTATCCTTCAGAAGAAACAATAACACCAGAACCAGAACTCGCACCATACTGTTTGAATTCGCGTCCACCTGCACCTGGTCCATAAAATAATTCTTGGAACGGATCGCGTTGAAAAGTCGTTGAAACCACTTTAGTCGTAATGTGAACGACAGAATTAATGGTATTTGCGGATGCTTCTGTGAAATCTGCTCCTGGTGGGACCCCGCTCATCGATACTTGACGCGCGAAGCGATTGCCATCCAAAACTTGTTCAGAAAGTTTCGTTGAAGAGTGTTCTATAATGACATAAGTGGCTAGAGGTAAGGTTCCGCCAAGTATGCCTAATCCTAACATTTTAAAGTAACTTAATAAATTCATAATAAAACAGTTTTTAAATAGTTCGTTTTCTAAACGCAAATAGTATTCCAAAAATTGCCTCGAAAATGTTAAATTTTGTTAAGATTTGATATTGATTTATTCGATACTTTTGTTCAAGCTATATGCAGATTGAATTTTCAAAATATCAAGGAACAGGAAACGATTTTATTTTAATCGATAATCGTCAGGGACAATGTGACAATTTGTCTCAGTCTGACATTCAATGCTATTGTGACAGACGCTTTGGTGTGGGTGCAGATGGATTAATTTTGATTCAGTTGTGTGCCGATGCTGCTTTTGAAATGGTTTATTATAATGCGGATGGATCTCAATCTTTCTGTGGAAATGGGGCGCGTTGTGCCGTTCATTTCGCTGGAAACCTTGGAATCGATACGCGTTCTGTTCAATTTAAAGCGATCGATGGATTTCATCACGCTGCTCAATGTGGCGATGAGGTGAAAATCCATATGCAAGATGTCCATGAAATCTCCAAAGTTAACGATGACTTTGTTTTACATACAGGTTCTCCTCATTATGTCAGTTTAAATACAGATCATTCGTCAGGAAATGTTATCAGTCTTGGTAAATCAATTCGGTATTCGGATAAATTTAAAGAAGAAGGAATTAACGTCAATCTACTTTCTGTAGAAGACGAAGGTATTCGTGTTGCTACATACGAGCGTGGCGTGGAAGATGAAACATTATCCTGTGGAACAGGCGTTACTGCTTGTGCCTTGGTATATGCAAAATTGTTTCCTGATAACGGTAGACACGTAAAGGTGTTTACGAAAGGAGGCAAGCTGGAGGTTTTCTGGGAAAGAAACCAGCATGGATTTGAACAAATTTTTTTAGTAGGTCCAGCTACGTTTGTATTTCAAGGTAAAATCGAGCGATGTTAGAAGGGGCTAAAGTGTATTTGAGAGCTGTGGAGAAATCCGATGCGACGACCATTTATATGTGGGAAAACAATCCTGAAAACTGGAAAGTGTCCAATACAGAGGTGCCTTTTTCTATGTTTGACATTATGGCACTCATAGAACATCAAGCTGACCTAAGAAAATCGGGACAATTGCGTTTCGTGATTATTGAGAAGGAAACAGAGCGCGCTGTTGGGGTGATTGATTTGTATGAAGTGAATTTTAAACATGGATATGCTTCTGTGGGTATTTTAATTGCGATGGATGCAGATCGCGGAAAAGGATTTGCTATGGATGCACTTCAAGAATTGATAAAGTACACGCGGGATTACTTGGAATTAAGAAATTTACAATGTTCCATACATGGAGACAATCCAGCGAGTATCGCCTTGTTTGAACGCATGAATTTTAGAAAAGTAGGCGTCCGAAAAGGATGGCTTCGCTATAAAGGAAGTGAAATAGATGAAATAAGTTATCAGTTATGTCTAAAGGAAAATTAATCATTGTTGGAGGCATTTTAGCCGTTGTAGGATTGATTGTTATCGCTCCAAAAGCGATGATTTACCTCGCGGGAAGTCATAAAAGCCTCAATTCAGAATCGCAAGCTTTTTACCTTGATGGATCGATGGATTTAAATCAATTAGCAGCTGAATTAGTTCAAGAAAAAATCATTGATGATGTTAAATCATTTGTTTCAGTTGGTAAGTATAAAAATTTGACTAGCAAAACAATAGCATCAGGAAAATACTTGATTGAACCAGCAACGAGTTACCGAACCTTGTTAAATGGATTCACAAAGAATTCAAACGGAAATGGAAATGCGGAAGTAGAAGTTGAGGTGACGTTTAATAATTGCCGCGACATTTATCAAATGGCCGCTAAAGTTGCAAATTCCCTTGCTTTGGATAGCGCGAAATTGATTTCATACCTGCAATCCGGTGCAACACTTTCCAAACTAGGTTTTACCATCGAGCAATTGCCAGCACTTTTTATTCCGGAGAGTTATCAAATGTATTGGGATACAAACGAAGAAATGTTTGTAGCGCGCATGGCTGATGAATTTAAAAAATTCTGGACTCCTGAACGAAAAAATAGTTTAAGTAAAGTTGGTTTAAAAACACCTAGTCAAGCGGTTACATTAGCAAGTATTGTTTATTCTGAACAATCTGTAAACGCTGATGAGTGGCCAATAATTGCTGGATTATATTTAAATCGCGTAAATCAAGGTGTCCGATTACAATCGGATCCTACGTTTAAATTTTGTTGGGGAGATAAACTAAAAGGAGTACAACGCTTATTAGCGGTTCACCGCGATATTGAATGCCCGTACAATACGTACAAAATTAAAGGACTTCCTCCAGGACCAATTTGCTTGCCTTCACCGAAAGTCGTTGATGCTGTTTTGAATCGAGCTGATGTAGATTACATCTTTATGTGTGCCAAACCAGATTATTCAGGACGACATAATTTTGCTGTTACAGGAGCGGATCACATTCGAAATGCGGATGCTTTTCAGTCCTGGTTGGCAAATGAACTTAGAAAAAAGAACGCACGATGAAAAGAAGAAATTTCCTAAAACTAGGTGCTGCAACGGGATTGCTTAGTCTGGTTGAACCAGCAAAGGCAGCAAATATCGTTGCAACATCCTCCAGTGGTAAAATCAACGGTCCGATCGTTTTGTCTACCTGGATACATGGGCTCGATGCAAACAAAGCGGCATGGGAAGTTCTGAAAAATGGTGGTTCTGCTTTAGATGCGGTGGAAAAAGGCGTACGTGTGACGGAATCTGACATTACGAATCGCAGTGTTGGAATCGGTGGACGTCCTGATCGTGATGGACATGTGACCTTGGATGCATGTATCATGGACGAACGTTCGCGCTGCGGATCTGTTGCTTGTCTAGAGGGAATCGCTCATCCGATTTCTGTAGCTCGTGCGGTGATGGAAAAAACACAACACGTCATGCTTGTTGGAGATGGAGCACGTCAATTTGCCTTGGATTATGGTTTTGATACCATAAAAACGCCCATCCCTGAAGTGAAGAAAGATTATGAAAAGTGGAAAAAGGAGAATAAAGATGTCTTTAAAAAACCTGAAATCAACCACGAAAACCATGATACGATTGGAATGATTGCCATGGACGCGAAAGGAAACTTGAGCGGAGCGTGTACAACGAGTGGTTGGGCTTACAAAATGCACGGTCGCGTGGGAGATTCACCGATAATTGGCGCTGGCTTGTTCATTGATCAAGAAATTGGCGCTGCAACTTCTACCGGACTTGGTGAAGCGATTATTCGTGTGGCGGGAAGTCATACCGTTGTTGAGTTAATGCGTCACGGGTATTCACCTATGGATGCTTGCAAGGAAGCGTGTATGCGCATCATCAAAAAACACGACGATCTTACTGGATTGCAATGTGGATTTATTGCCTTAGATAAGGATGGGAATTACGGAGCTTATTCTATTTATGCAGGATTCAACTTCGCGTTAAGAACGATGGATGAAGAAAAAATGGTCGATGCAACTTTTGATCGCAATTGGTAATGGTAAAATGGTTTATAGGCGTACTTTGTAGTATGGTTGGACTCGTTCATGGTCAAAGCGTACTTAGTTGGAGTTTTAAAAATCCAAAAACGAGCGAATGGAATGCGTTTGGTGAAAAGGGTAGTATCCAGGAGAAACTGTATCAATCTGGCGAATTACCGGATCCATTTTATGGTAAAAACGAAGAACTTTACCAATGGATAGAAACCTATAAATGGGAGTTTAAATCCCAATTCTATTTAACAGAGGAGCAATTCAAAGCAAAAAAAATAGCCATACATTTTCCGAATGTTGATACCTATGCAGATGTTTATATCAATGGAAAACTCGTTGGTCAAACAGACAATTTCTTTCATCCCTTTAACTTTGAAATCAGGTCACTGCTGCAATGTGGGTATAATGATGTCCGTGTTGTATTCACTCCGCCAACGCTTTATCATCAAAAAAGATACGAATCGGAAGCGTTTCACTTTCCAGCACCAAATGATCCGGCGCTTCTAAAAGTTGCGCCTTTAAGTAGAAAACCACAATATCAATTTGGCTGGGATTGGGCATTGCGAATGAACACGATGGGATTTTCAAAACCAGTGGAAATTCGTATTGAAAAAGAGAATGAGATCAGTGCTTTTTCCATTCAAACCTTAACGATTCCGAAAGAAGAGCTATTTGCGCGCTTGAAATATGTGCTTTCATTGAAAGATACTTCCAATGATTTTAGCATTCAATCGGTCTTATATGGAGAACTTCCTGTAAAGATGAATCCTATATCTGGACATCTCGAAGCAGAAGTTATTCAATACAATCCACAATTATGGTGGCCAGCTGGAATCAGTGAGCCAAATCTTTACCAAGATACCCTTCGACTTTTTGTCCATGGAAAATTAGTAGATGAGAAACCAATCCAATTTGGAATTCGAACTGCTGAATTGATTCAACAAAAAGACAAATGGGGGACATCGTATGAATTTCAAATAAATGGAGTTCCTGTTTTCTGCAAAGGGGCAGATTTCATTCCACCATCTGTTTTTCCTGCTTCTATAAGTGAGGAGGATTGGAGGAATCAAGTCGAACAAATGTCCAAAGCAAATTTCAACATGGTGCGTGTTTGGGGTGGGGGATTTTATCCCGATGAGGCTTTCTTTCGCGCATGTGATGAAAAAGGAATCATGGTTTGGCAAGATTTTATGTTTGCGTGTGCGATGTATCCAGGTGATGATGCCTTTTTGAAAACAGTGGAAACAGAATTGAATTACCAAATTCCGCGTATTTCTGCGCATCCTTCGGTTGTGTTGTTCAATGGAAACAACGAAGTTGATGTCGCTTGGAAAAATTGGGGTTTTCAGAGTCAATATGATTTATCTTCGAGTGAACAAGAGATCATTTTAAAAGCCTATAACGATTTGTTCAAGGGTTTAGCGCCGAGAATTGTCACCAGTTGGACAAATACCAGTTACATTCATACTTCTCCTTTGAGCAATTGGGGAAACGACGATTTTTATAATCACGGATCGCAGCATTACTGGGGAGTTTGGCATGGAAAGGATCCAATGTCACATTTCGCCAGTAAAATTGGTCGTTTTAATGCTGAATATGGCTTTCAAAGTTTTCCAGAATTTGCGACCTTGGAATCTTTTTCCGAACGTTCTGATTGGAATTTGTCCAGTCAGGTGATGAAGCACCATCAGAAAAGTTATGTTGGGAATGGAATGATTCAAAAACATTCGGATTTACTTTACGGTTCAACAAAAGACTTCAATCGTTTTGTATATTATTCACAATTAACACAACGCCATGCCGTTTCGAGTGCTGTTTCTGGACATCGTTTAGATGCTCCGCGTTGCATGGGAACCTTGTATTGGCAATTAAATGACTGTTGGCCAGCACCAACTTGGTCGAGTATCGATTACCATGGAAATTGGAAAGCATTGCATTATGCCATGCGTGAGGACTATCAACCTGTTGCTATTTTGCAGAAAACAACGGATAAAGGTGAAGTGCAACTTTATGTGAAGTCCGATGCCATGGAAAATCAAGTATTAGAATGTAAAATACTGGTTTACAATTTGAATTGGGGTGAACGTGGATTGAGCCCTTTGTCGATTGCAGGTGAAAAAACGCTTGGTTATCAAGAAAATAAATTAATTTGGAGTGTCATTCCAAAGAATGAACAATTGGTGCGTGTAGAATTATCCAATGGAATTACCCGTGATTTTTTAATAGGTCCTTCACCCAAGAAACGAGCTGTTCAAATTGATCTCGCTATCCAAAATGTCGATAAATTGAACAAAACGGCTGAAATTTTGGTGAAAAACAGTGCTTTTTGTGCTGATTTTTGGCTTTTTTCGCAAAAAACAGGTATTGCCTTTGATCGTAATTTTGTGCATTTATTACCTGGTGAGCACCTCATTCGAATCCAGTATGCAGGTGATGTACCTCAAATCTCCGATTTTTCATTTCTGTATCATTAAAGTGTGACTAAAACACACATGTAAAACGTACGATGCGTATTTTTGCAGGAAAAAAAAACGAAATGAATAAAATCGCGGTACTATTTGCTCTCTTCTTCATAGCGATTCACTCTTTTGCTCAAAGAGACATTATTATCCCTCCGGCTAAAATCTTGACTTTAAATGATATTATCATTACAGGAAGAGGGAATCCAATAGATTATTTTCAACGCAATCAATCGATGACCCTGATCAAAGCCGATAAGTTGGCTTTGTTGCCGTCACGAAGTTTAAGTGAAGCGTTGAGCTATACTTCAGGCGTGGATGTTCGTCAGCGCGGCTTAAACGGAATGCAAGCCGATATTAGCATTCGCGGAGGAAGTTTTGAGCAGACCTTGATTTTAGTAAATGGATTCAAAATGGTGGATCCGCAAACTGGACATCATTCGATGAACATTCCATTTACAGTGAATGCCATTGATCAAATAGAGGTAACCAAAGGACCTGCAACACATATGTTTGGACAAAGTGCACTTGCTGGAGCGGTCAATTTTGTTTCCATCCTCTCGGGTAAAACCTTTGTCAAAGCACAGACATATGCAGGATCATTTGGAACGGCAGGAATCAATGTGACGATGAGCGCACCAATCAAAGGTTGGAATCAAAAAATATCTATGGGATTTGATCGTTCAAACGGACATTGGTCGAATTCAGATTTTGACAATAAACAGATTTCATACGAAGGAGGAAAAACCTTTAAAAAACAGTATTTGTTGGTCATGTTGGCCTATTCAGATCGTAAATTTGGTGCGAATGGTTTTTATTCCAATAAATTCCCAGATCAATGGGAAAGCACTCAAAATGCCTTCGCCGGTTTACGTTACAACGTGTTTTTTAAAATAGCAACGTGGGTGAATCGTTTAAGCACACGTACCAATCGCGATGAATTCCGACTTAAGCGTAATGATCCTGGATTTTACACCAATCGTCATTTTTCAGAAACCTACAGTTTGGAAAGCATATTAAATGGAAAGTTTTTAAGCAACTGGCAATATCATTTGGGGGTAGAACACCGCATTGAGGCACTGAATAGTTCCAATTTGGGATTGCGTAAGCGACAATATTCCAGCGCATTTGGTGATGTAATATTCAAAGCTGGAAAGTGGACAGCGACGACAAGTCTTTTAGTATTTCAATATTCAGATGTTCCGCTGAGCGTTTTACCAAGTATCCAGTGCGCATTTCAGTTGAATGAACAAAATCGCTTATATGCTAACCTTGCAAAAAGTAACCGAATTCCTACCTACACAGAATTGTATTACACGGATCCATCAAACATAGGAAATCCAGATTTAAAACCTGAATATGCCAACTCAGCAGAGTTAGGTTGGTTTAAAAATGGGAAATTGTATTTAGAAGGAAATGTGTTTTATCGTCAAACGTACAATATGATCGACTGGGTAAGAGATTCTTCCAGTGTGATTCCAAATCCTAATAAATGGAAACCTGTGAATATTGCAGAAGTTCGATTTTACGGAGTGGAGGCAACGGTGCGTAAAACCTTCGTATATTCTGCAGAATTTAAACCAAATTTCCTAGATTTATCTTACACCTACATTCAAGCGACACATGTGTTTGATTCGAATGTAGAGTCTCGCTATGCGTATTCGAACTTAAGGCACCAATTGATTGCGAAATTTAGTTTTCAATTTTCGAAATTTGGAAGTTTGCAAGTGAATTACCGATTCATTCAACGTGTTTCAAATCCGGCATACCAATTAGTTGATCTGAAGTTTATTTCTGGAAATTTAAAAGGTTTCAACCTCTTTGTTGAAGCAAATAATTTAACCAACACCAATTATGTGGAGGCGGGATTCGTTCAAATGCCTGGAAGATGGTTTAAAGTGGGATTGAATTATGCGTTTACAAAGGCGAATTAAGAAACAGCTTACTCTGAAAGAATAGTACAAGTACATCTAGTAAACAATAATTAGTTGATTTATTACGTTGATTGCAAGGTTGAGTTTAATATCCTTCGCTCACCGTTTGCTTTTCATCGTGGAACCTTTCACGGAAATGGCATTCAGTCAAAAAATCGATCAACTAAAACGATTAAATGAACAATGATCTTCGTGCACTTCTTTCGCAAATCAGTCAGTTAGACGGTCAATTAACAGCTCAGGCAGCAAAGTCGATTGACCGATTATTAACCATACGGAATTGGTTGATCGGAGGATACCTTTTTGAGTATGAACAAAATGGATCGGATAGAGCGAATTATGGTTCAAAATTAGAGCAAACGATAGCGGAAACGCTTGATAGAAAAGGATTGTCCGAACGAAATTTAAAATTGTTCAAACAGTTTTATGTAGTATATCCTCAAATTATGCAGACAGTGTCTGCACAATTCAAATTACCAGAAAAAATAGTGCAGACAACGTCTGCATTATCTCCTTCGTCCATCGGCACAGATGACAATATAGCGAAGTTAATCGATAATCTCTCTTTTTCCCATCTCACGGAATTGATGAAAATCACGGATAAGGATAAAAGGCAATTCTACGAACTTCAAGCGGTAAAAGGAACTTGGTCCGTCCGGGATTTAAGGCGTCAAATCACAAGTTTAAGCTATGAAAGAACAGCTTTATCGAAAGACAAACGAAAGGTGGTAGATTCCATTAAATCGAATGAAGTACAATCTGTTCAGTCGCTTATAAAAACACCCTTTGTTTTTGATTTCCTGGATTTGCCTGATTCAATTTTAGCAGTTGAATCAGACTTTGAAAATGCGCTGATAGGCGACTTGAGAAACTTTATGTTAGAATTGGGACATGGCTTTTGTTTTGAAGGACAACAAAAGAGAATTGTTATTGGTGGTGAGTATTTTTTCATTGATTTGGTTTTTTATCACCGAATTCTGAAATGTCATATTCTTATCGAATTAAAAGTGGATGGATTCAGTCACGCAAATGTTGGACAATTAAACACCTATGTTCAATATTTTAAGCGCCATGTTCAGGAAAAAAATGATAATCCACCCATTGGTATTTTACTGTGCACGGATAAAAACGATGAATTGGTCGAGTATGCGTTGGGAGGTATGGACAAAAATCTTTTTGTCACCACTTATCAAACAGCATTACCAAGTCAAAATGAGTTGAAACTATTTTTACAACAAGAAAAGAGAAAGATTGCTTGATTTTTAAATCAATAACCCACTTTTGATCGAACGCGTTTCAACACTTCATTGGCAACCGTTTTCGCTTTTTGTGCACCGATTTGAAGCGCAGCATCGATTTCCGATGGATTCGCCATTAATTCATCGAAACGGATACGTTGTTTTTCAAATTTGCTCAAGATTAATTCGAACAAAGCTTGTTTCGCATGGCCAAATCCGTAGTTTCCACCAAGGTAGTTTTCACGCATCGCTTGCACTTCTGATTCGCTGGCTAATAATTGATATAGGGCGAACGTATGGCATGTATCTGGATTCTTTGGTTCTTCAAGCGGTGTGCTATCTGAAACGATGGACATAATTTGTTTTCTCAACTGTTTTTCTGGCAAGAAAATATCGATGTAATTCCCTCTGGATTTACTCATCTTTTCTCCGTCCGTTCCTGGAATTAACATCGTGTCTTCACGGATTTGTTCTTCCGGAAGAACTAAGGTGTCTCCATAAGCTAAATTGAAACGATTGGCAACGTCCCGTGTCATTTCGATGTGTTGCTTTTGATCCTTTCCGACTGGAACAATCTCCGCATCAAACAACAAGATATCCGCAGCCATTAAAATCGGGTAGGAGAAGAGTCCACCATTTACGTCGTCTAAACGGTCTGCTTTGTCCTTGAAACTATGAGCTAATGTCAAGCGGTTATAAGGATACATGCACAACAAGTACCACATTAACTCGGTGACTTGCGGAACATCGCTCTGACGATAAAAGACAGTTTTAGAGCTATCTAAACCAAAAGCCAACCACGTTGCTGCTGTAGCATAAGTGTTTTGACGAAGTGTCTCCCCATCTTTGATTTGCGTCAAGGAATGCATGTCGGCAATAAACAGGTAACTTTCGTTTGATGGATTCGAAGCCAATTCAATTGCGGGAAGAATTGCGCCTAAAATGTTTCCTAGGTGTGGTGTTCCTGTGCTTTGAATTCCTGTTAAAATGCGTGCCATTGAATATTTCTTTTGTCAAAATTACTCATTTCTGCGGAATCGAAGGATTCAAAAGTGCCTCGAAAAGCGTATCTTTGACTATGCGTAATTTTTTCGGCGTTTTTGGATTGATTTGGAAGCTGTACATCGCGGTGGTCTTTGCTATTATTGCGCTACTTTTTTATCCTTTTTTCCTGGTGCTGATCATGAACCCAAAATGGAAGAAGTTTAGTTTTAAACTCTTCATTATCTGGAGTTGGTTGATGCGCATTTTTTGTTTTTATGGCGTCCGTGTCATGGAAAAAGCGACCTTGCCAAAAGGACCATATATCATTGTCGCAAACCACACATCCTATCTGGATATTTTTCTGCTTCATTCGATTCTGCCTCAATCTCCATTTGTCTTCCTCGGAAAAAGTGAAATTCTCAAGTATCCCATTCTTGGAACATATTTTAAAAACTTGAATATCCCCGTTTACCGCAAGGATAAAAGCAAAGCAGGACAAGCTTATTCCATGGCGAATAAAGCCGTAACGGAAGGTTGGTCCATTGTTATTTTTCCGGAAGGAACAATTCCAGATCATCAGTGTCCCAAAATGATTTCGTTTAAAGACGGTGCGTTTAAAATGGCGAAGACCATGGGGATTCCTTTGCTGCCATTGACTTTCACAAACAACTACAAACTCTTTTCTGATCCAACGGATATCTTGGGTCCAGCGCAGCCAGGAATTTCTCGCGTTTATATTCATCCCTATTTTACGGTGGAGGAAATGAATGGCATGGAAATCAGTGAAATTCGTCAGGCTTGCTTTGATCGAATTAATGCACCAATTTTGAGTGAATATCCGCACTTATTCGAGGAAAATAAATAATTTTGACACATGAAAATCACGGAAGAATTAATTGATCATATTGCACACCTTGCTCGTTTGGAGTTTAAAGGAGAAGATAAAGTTTCCATTCAAAAGGACATGGAACGCATGATTGAATTCGTAGATAAATTATCTGAAATTGACACGGAAAATGTGGAACCATTGATTTTCATGTCCGAAGAAATGAATCGTTTAAGAGAGGATGAGCCAAAAATCACAGTGACGCATGAAGAAGCGTTGAAGAATGCTCCGAAAAAGGATTCAGACTATTTCCGTATTCCAAAAGTATTGGATAAATAAACGTGAAAGTCTCTGGATTTACGTTTATTCGAAATGCCATCAAGTTGGACTATCCAATTGTGGAGGCCATTCAATCTATTTTACCCCTTTGTGACGAAGTCATTGTTGCCGTTGGAAATTCAGAGGATGATACCTTGGGATTGATTCAATCCATCGATCCGTTGAAAATTAAAATCATTGAAACAATCTGGGATGATACGCTGCGTGAAAATGGAGCAGTGCTTGCGGATGAGACAAATAAAGCCTTTCATGCCATTTCAACCGACAGTGATTGGGCTTTTTACATTCAGGGTGATGAAGTAATTCACGAGAAAGATCACGCAGAAATCCGTTCAAAAATGGAATTGTATGCAAAGGATCAAGAAGTGGATGGATTATTATTTTCCTATCAACACTTTTTTGGTTCGTATGATTTCATTGGTGCCTCCAATAATTGGTACAAAAATGAAATCCGCATTATTCGCAATTCCTCTAATATTTACTCTTACCGCGATGCACAAGGATTCCGTAAGGATGAAAATCAAAAGTTAAACGTCGCAAAAATTGCGGCAGATGTTTATCATTACGGTTGGGTAAAGGACCCAAGAGCGATGCAAGCGAAGCAAACATCTTTTCACAAATTGTGGCACGATGATGAATGGTTAGAGAAGAACATTGAGGACGTGGAGGTTTTTCCCTACGAAGATCACATTAATGGATTGGCGCGTTTCAAAGGGACGCATCCGCAGATTATGCAAGCCCGCATCGATCGCTTGAATTGGACCTTCAAAGTTGACCCAAGTACCAACAAAAAATCCCTCAAAAATAAATTGAAGGATTTATTGAAATTTATTGGGATCGATACGAATTACCGCAATTACAATCAGATTCGCTGATTAAGAAATCTTGAATTTACAGTATTTGATTTTATGTCCACGAGAGGAAAATAATTTCTCGTAATAGGTTTGAATGTGGAAAATCTCTCGGGTATCTTGATCTAAATCCTCTGGAAGATTCGCGTACAAGTCCCAGGTTGATTCTAAACACTCGTATTTGTTCTCTTCGATTTGCTCTAAGGTATATTCGAATAAGATATCGCTATCCGTTTTCATATGAACGATGCCCCCCGGTTTCAATATTTTCTTGTAACGATCAATAAAAAGGGGTGAAGACAAGCGTTTTCGTGCTTTATTCGGTTGTGGGTCCGAGAATGTCAACCAAATCTCATCTACTTCGTGTTCCCCAAAGTAATCGAGGATAAAGTCAATGCGTGTGCGTAAAAATGCCACATTGGTTAAATTCGTTTCCAAGGCATCTTTTGCACCGATGTAAATGCGGTTTCCTTTTAAATCAACACCTATAAAATTCTTTTCCGGGTATTTTCTTCCCAATCCAACTGAGTATTCTCCTTTTCCGCATCCAAGTTCTAAAATGATGGGATTGTCGTTTTTGAAGACTTCCGAACGCCAATTGCTTTGAATAGGGAACGGTTCTCTAAAAACAGGTTCATAGACATTGGAGAATGACTTAAGGGCTTCAAATCGTAAAAGTTTATCTTTTCCCACGTGGTGTTGTTTTGGATAGGTTTGAATTCTTTAAAAGAAAAACGCGAAATTATAACTTATTTTAGACTAAAGCAGTGTAGTCTCACTTTCGCTGTATAAATTTGTCCATGCATTTTGTCGAACCGTATTTTAACTGGCGTGGATATTACGTCGCTTCCGAGGACCCAATGTCCCCGTTTTTCGAACGTGAGTACAGTGAATTCGAGTTCACGAATAGCATTTACGACTTCTACATTCATCCGCAATGGGATTCCATTGGTTCACCGACCTTGTTTATTAAAATCCTTATGGTCGACTACGATGCCGCGTATGCGATAGTTGAATTAATTGGCGAATGGAACGATGCCATTGAAAACGACATTATGATCTTGAAGCGCGACATCATCGATGTCTTGATTGACCAAGGAATCAATCAGTTCATTCTCATTGGTGAAAACGTGCTTAATTTTCATTATTCAGACGACTGTTACTACGAAGAATGGTTCGACGATGTCGAAGAAGGTTGGATTGCCATGGTGAACTTTCACGACCACGTGGTGCGCGAATTTGAACGCATTAACATTGATCATTACTTTGTGATGGGCGGAGAATTGGAGGACATCGAATGGCGCACGTATAAACCGCAGCATTTCTATGAAAAAGTAGAGGCGCTTGTGACCAAGCGCCTCGGGTAATTATTCTCTAAACGTGTCGAGCTTATTCAGCGCGATCTGCAATCAATTTATTCAAGAAGACAGAAGCAACGATGACCACTGCTCCGGTAATCAAGGCGTAAAGCGCCAATTGCTGGTATCCATCCGTATAGGCAATCATTCGCTCCATCGGACTCGCGTCTTTTTTCGGGCT
>CAIRMS010000158.1 GCA_903879765.1 uncultured Flavobacteriales bacterium | reverse complement strand
TTTGTCGCTTGCTCTAAAAACTTCATCAGTGCATACTGCATGGTTTTTCCGGAGTTGATGACATCATCTACTAGAATAATGAATCCTTTTTTCAATTCCTTTTCATCAATGGATAATTGAATCGCTTCGCTCCATGGCTCATCTTTGTTTACGGTGATTTCAAAACAAATGACTTCAATGTCGCTATTGTCGCGAATTATTTCTGCTAATTTTTTGGAAATAATACTTCCGTTTCCAGCAATTCCACCAATGAAAATACGTTCTTCTTCGAAACAATTTTCCATAAGCTGGTGTCCGATTCGGATGATTTTTTGTTCGATTTGCTGGTGATTCAGGATGATTTGCATAAAGAAATTGAATTATGAATCAAAGTTAATAAACAAACGACTTGTTCGAAGTATCAGGTAAAAAAAAATCCCGACAGAGCCGGGATTTAAGATAAAGGTAAGTAAACTTAAAGTTTGATTACTTTTTGATTCATCCCATTGATGTTTACAAAGTAGATTCCTGCTGGAAGTGCTTCAATATTTATAGTGTCGTTGGTAGTTGATTGAATCAATGTTCCATTCATGTCAGTTAAAGTAAGCACCGCATGCTCATCTTTACCGTGGATGTTAATCATTCCGTTGCTTGGATTTGGCGAAACCGTAAAGTCAGTTGTGTTTTCCGTTGTTACTCCTGCGGATGAACGGATATCAAAAACAATGGTTCCAGGAGAGATTCCAACAGCAAACTGATGGATTTCCGTATTAGCTGCATCGTAAATAAACACAGTTCCTGTCGAGAAGAAATCCGTTGTGGATGCGTACAAATGTCCACTTAGTGGTTCTTGTGCCAATTCGTAGAAGTTTAAATTTGCACCATTTACTGGACCAACGTTGTTCATGCTGATGAGGTCAAAGTTATTTAAGGTGATTTCAGAAGAGATTTGGTAGGTGATTTTATCGTCTCTTAAAGCTGAAGTTCCACAGCCAGTGATGGCATTTGCGATGTTAACTGTGGAAGGAGTCGCTGTAGCCAAGTCAAATTTAGAAATAGATGTTCCAGTCCAATCTTTGTTATTTACGGTATAAAGTGCTGAACCAAATTTGATGAGGTTGTCAGGATTTTTCCCGTCTGGACCTAAATCCACTTCGTTTCCGTAGCTGAGGTTCGATAAATTCAATTGTCCGATGATTCCTTTTTCATTCCCCCACTCGTAAGCATTGTTCACAACTAGGTAGGCTGTTGTTCCGTCGATTACGATGTTTTGAGTCGCCCATTTAGGACCGTTAACCGTATCGAATGCTTGAATCAATTGTAAATCTGTAACATTGTAAACGTGCAAGTAAGAATCGTATGTAGTCAAATATTCACCACGTGTTGCAACTAATTTATCTTGATAAACAGCAAGGTTACGCACACCAGGACAAGAAACGCTCGCTACTTCTTGATGTGTATTCAAGTCCATTTTAAAGATTTTTGAATCCGCTGCCACGTAATAGAAATTCCCATCAATCACTAGATCAGAGGCGAATCGCATGTTTTCCAGGGTATCAACTACTTGGTATTGTTGTGAAATAGGATTGTAGCTTCCAATCGTTACCGGTTCTAGAATGACACCAGTTTGATAATCAAAATACCCTTCATTTACCACCAACACTTGGTGTAATTGATTTTGTGCAAAGCTCCATGTGCTTGCAAATAAACTTAATGTAATCAATGCCTTTTTCATTCGTTCTGTTTTTTTGAATGTGAAACAATAAA
>CAIRMS010000157.1 GCA_903879765.1 uncultured Flavobacteriales bacterium | reverse complement strand
GGGGATTAATACGGGGCGACTTGGATTCTTATCTAACATTTCAAAAGACCATATTTACGACAAATTAGCACAGGGTAGGGACAAGCAATTCGAATTTCAAAAACGTTCTCTTTTGCGTGTTTCAACGGTTGACGACGTTTTTGGTGAGGATAATTTTGCACTTAACGAGCTTACCTTACAGAAAAAAGACACTTCTTCCATGGTAACTGTTCATGCCTATTTGGACAAGAAATTTTTGAATTCTTATTGGGCAGATGGACTCATCGTTTCAACACCAACGGGCTCAACTGCTTATAGTCTTAGTTGTGGTGGACCTATCATAACCCCTGGATGTCAGGTGCATATATTAACGCCTATTGCTCCACATAATTTGAATGTTCGTCCAGTTGTTGTTCCCGATCACATGCCAATTACCTTAAGCGTTGAAGGAAGAGATCGCAGTTATTTGCTAAGTTTAGATGGTGTTTCGAAGCACATCAAACAAGGGGAAGATGTCATCGTGACGAAAGCGGAATTTATGATTAATGTTGTTAAATTTGAGGATAATAATTTTCTCGATACGATTCGAAATAAAATGCTTTGGGGAATTGATACCCGTAATTAATAATAAATGAAAATGATGAAAAAAACAATGGCAATAGCCGCATTGATGTATAGCGTTTCAGCTAATGCACAATTATCAAAAGTTGACTCGGTGAGTTACTTGGTTGGTATGAATATCGGATCTAGTATCATGAAAGATTTTAGTGAGGCAAATGTTGAATTACTGATGAAAGGACTTCAAGATGCCATGACGAAACAAGCGCCCATGTGTTCGGATCCTGGGAATGCGATGTTGAATAACTTCTTTCAACAGAAACAACAAGCGATGCAAGCGCAAGAAGAAATGAACAACATGGCTTACAAGTCAGTTGGTGAAGAGTTTTTAGCGAAAAATGCAAAAAGAAAAGGAATAGAGGTAACAGCTTCTGGTTTGCAATATGAGGTATTAAAAGAAGGAAAGGGACCACATCCAACGGCAACTTCAAAAGTAAAAGTGCATTACCACGGAACAACGCCAGAAGGAGTTGTTTTTGATAGTTCTGTTGAACGTGGAGAGCCGATTTCCTTCGGATTGGATCAAGTAATTAAAGGATGGACAGAAGGTGTTCAGTTAATGAAAGCGGGTGCTAAATACCGATTTTACATCCCTCAGGAATTAGCTTACGGACCAAGTTCGCCGTCTCCAACGATTAAGGCATACATGCCTTTGGTTTTTGAAGTAGAATTAATTGAAATTGAAAAATAAGATGAAAAAAGTAATTTTAAGCTTGGGCTTAATTGCCACAACGATTTTTAGTGCGTTTAGTCAAAAAGAAGTAGAAGAGATTGCAGATGGAATTTACGCTTCTTTTCAAACGACGAAAGGAACGATTGTTTGTCAGTTAGAATATAAATTGACACCAATGACCGTAGCTAATTTTGTCGGATTAGCGGAAGGAAAAGACTTCAAAGTGAACAATGTAGTCATTAGCAAACCGTATTTTAATGGTTTAACCTTTCACCGTGTTATCAAAGATTTCATGATTCAAGGTGGTTGTCCTCTTGGAACTGGAACAGGTGATCCAGGGTATAAATTCGACGATGAAATCAATGAGAATTTGAAACATACAGGTCCTGGAATTCTCTCCATGGCCAATTCTGGTCCAGGAACAAATGGAAGTCAGTTCTTTATCACGCACAAAGAAACGCCTTGGTTGGATGGAAAACATACAGTTTTTGGTCATGTAGTTGTTGGGCAAGATATCGTGGACGCGATTGCTCAAGGGGACATTATGACGACTGTTGAGATTATCCGCGTTGGGAAAGATGCACAGAACTGGAATGCGCAAGAGGCATTCGACAAAGTATTTCTAGAAAAGCAAATGGCACTGAACAAGCAAAAAGAAGCATTTGCAAAAATTGAAGCGATGTCCGAAGATCAATACAAACAGTTCATGTTTGACGAAATCAAAAAAGTCAGCAAGAAAGCAAAAATGACGGAAAGTGGATTGGTGTACATTATTTCAGAAAATGGTTCAAAGGACCGCGTTGTGAAAGGCTCTAAAGTATCTTTGCATTACACTGGAACCTTCCGTGCGGATGGAAAGAAATTTGATTCTTCGAGAGATCGCAATCAAACATTAGATTTCAATTACATCGACCAAAAAATGATTCCAGGTTTTGAGGAAGGAATCGCCATGATTGGTAAAGGTGGTAAAATCACCATCTACATTCCGTACTTTAAAGCGTATGGAAAAGGTGGTCGCCCAGGGGCAATTCCTCCATATGCTGATTTAGTATTCGAAATTGAAATGGTCGATATTCAAGCGCCAACAGTTGAGAATCATGACGGTCATGATCACGATGGTCATCAACATTAATCGATGATTACATGCTTCACTTGACTCAGGCGCTGATTTGAAGTCTGAAGTTGTAGAAAATAGTTTCCTTTTGAAAGTCCTGAGTAATTCAGGACTTTTATATTTTCCAACATTTCCGTTTGAACAATGTTTCCTGATAAATCGCGTAGAATCGCTTTTTCAACTTCGGATGAACAGTTTATTTGAACGTGTCCATTAGATGGGTTAGGTGCTATTGAAAAGTCAAATAGCGTTAATTCTTCAATCCCGCTTCCAAGATCTGCAAATGAAAAAGAAATATCTGAAATCATCCAGCCTTCTTTGTTGGTGTCGATGGTGTCGCTAATAAATCGAAAGCGGTAATACATGGTGTCTGTGGGTAAGTCTTTGATTGGAAATACCCAAACCCATTCCAATTCGGTGTAACGGTCTGTAAACGTACCGGAGAATCCCTTTTCTCCCGTATACAACGTATCTGTACTGTTGTAAAGCTCGTTGCTCAGGAAGAGCATGTTTGTTTGATCGTCGATTACATTTGTCCATGTTGCCCCATAATCCCTTGACACTTCAATAATTCCTCCATCTAATAAACTGTCGGAGTTCATGGAGTGGTGAAAGCTCATAATCAGACTAAGTGGGTATTGGTTCCATGATGGCCAGTGAATTTCAAATGCAGCATTTTTTTCGTTTGGATAGCTGTTTACGCTGTCTGTAATCATCACGCCTCCAGTGCTGGTTAAAATAGACTTTTGCGATTCGCCTCGCACCCAAATGTTGGTAGACGAATTTGGAATCACCACATATGCACATGTGTCAGAAAAATCACATGCATCCAAAGGGACGATTCCTAAAAATGGATTTAATTGAGCTTGCGTATTGAATGCGGTAAAGAAAATAGCAATGAAGGATACACTTTTCACGTGAATTAATTTAAAAACACATAGGTAATAATATTCGCGCCCATTTGCAATGCTTGCTTTCTTTTTTCAGGTGTATCATTGTGAACCTGAGGATCTTCCCATCCATCACTTAAATCTGTTTCGTAAGTATAAAGACAAACAAGTCTTCCATCAATCACAATGCCAAATGCTTGTGGGCTTTTTCCATCGTGTTCATGGATTTTTGGCAATCCATTTAGTTTAAATTTCTGATTGTAAACAGGGTGATTATTAGGTAGTTCAACTAGTTCATTTGAAGGAAAGATTTTCTTTAATTCTACCCGAATAAACTCGTCCATTCCGTAATTATCATCGATGTGTAGGAATCCACCTGCAAGTAAGTAGTTTCTCAAATTCTCTGATTCTACTTTTGAGAATACAACGTTTCCGTGTCCCGTCATGTGAATGAATGGATAGCGAAAAATATCCTTGCTTCCAACGTCTACATATGGGACATCCTTTGAAATACTTGTGCCCAAGTTTTGATTGCAAAATTGAATCAAGTTTGGCAAAGCGGTCGGATTCGCGTAGTAATCTCCACCGCCATTGTATTTTAAAACGGCAAGTTGAAAATTCGATTGAGTCCAACTTGAAAAGCTGAAAAACATCGTGAAAATCAAAAAGGGTAGTGCTTTCGTAATCATGCTGCAAGATATAAAAACAAGATGGAAATCAACGCGGAAATGAATCCAATTATTTTAATTTTATTCCATTTTTCTTTGAAGAATATCAGTCCAACAACAGAAGCAATAATCACAATGCTCACATTGATAACGGCTAAAATACTGCTTCCGCTCCATTGTAAAACATCGTATGCCTTCATTAAAAAGTAAATGGAAAAGTAATTCGGAATCCCTAATAAAATTCCAGCAAATAGGTTCCGCATGGATAACTGTAGTTTTCCTTGCATCCAACGAATGAAACCTATGCAGACGCCAATGACTCCCGCCATTCCGAATGCAAAAGCAGTGAAAAATGCGGTTTCGTTTTCGAGAAGAACATGGTGTTGAATGTAATTCAAGAGAAAATCAAGAATACCGCTTCCAACAAACAAAACGATGAGCATCCATGCGGATGAAACTTCATTTTTCTCTTCAGAAGGCTGGACAGTCATACCGATTACTCCTAAAATAGCTAATATGATACCTGCAATCTTCATCCATTGCGCGTCCTCCCCATAGGCAAACATCATTCCCATTACAGATAAGGCCATGCTCATCTTAACGGCAACAGAGGTGCTCGATAGCCCATTACGCTGCGAACTAATGCCCATGATTAAAAACAATCCGATGAAAAGTACACTTGCGCTTATTGCGTGCAAGAACCAATTAAAATCGACCGAAACTAGTTTTGTTAATTGAAAAGGAAAAAAGAGAAATCCACACAGGAACGCGACAAAATAATTCACCACGATTGCTTGAAACGTATCGATTTTAAAGCGAGGAAATAACTTGAAAAGGACAAAAATGAATCCTGAAAATAGAATGGCAAAGAATAACTCCATTACCTGCGCTTAAAATAATAAATCGTATCTGTGCCAAATGGATGTGAATGTGACGGTACGCGATTCAATAACGGCGCTTTGACTCCTTCGTGAAACAAAACATCTCCAACGATAACGTATGCTTCATCCCAGACATTGTCTATGATGAAATATTGCAGCGTACGACTTCCACCTTCTACCATGATAGAAGTTATGTTTCGCTTATATAATTCTTCCAAAATCGTTTTTGTCGAAGTTTCTTTGATTTTCACCCATTCGATGTTGTCTTTTTTCTCATCCTTCAGTCGATTGAAAATAATGGTTGGGGCATCATCTGAGTAAAGATTTATGTTTTCTTTTACTTGTAATTGACTGTCAATCAAGATACGTATGGGATTTCTCCCAGTGAATTCGCGAACAGTAAGCGTTGGGTTGTCGTTCATAGCGGTATGTTTCCCAACTAAAATCCCATGTTCTTGACTACGCCATTTGTGAACGAGTGCCTTTGTTTCTTCGCAAGAAATCCAATTAATTCCTTTTTCTTCGTTGGATCGAATGCGATCTAGGTAACCATCTTTTGTTTGTGCCCATTTCAAAATGACATATGGACGTCCTTTCTCATGGAAATTGAAAAAACGCTTATTCAATAAACGGCACTCTGTTTCCAATATCCCTTCTTGTACCTTGATTCCTGCACGGAGCAATTTTTCAATCCCTTTACCAGAAACAAGTTTATTGGTGTCTCGACATCCGATGATCACTTCTGCAATTTGAGAAGAAACCAGTAAATCAGAACATGGAGGCGTTTTACCGTGATGTGAACAAGGTTCTAAATTGACATAAACTGTTGCACCAACAAGTTGCTCTTTGTTCTTAACAGCAGCGATTGCGTTCACCTCGGCGTGCGCTTCTCCATAACGTTGATGGTAGCCTTCACCAATAATTTGACCATTTTTAACGATCACACATCCCACCATTGGATTTGGAGCAACCCAACTCGATCCGAGATGAGCTAGGTCGATACAGCGTTGCATGTAATCTTCGTGCTTCATACAGCGAAGTTAAGCATTCCTTCCCGTGATTTAATCCAATTTCACATGGATTTTATCTCTTGGTTTAAAGCGATTTCGTTCAAAAGTGAGCTTATTAAAGCCGAATCAGGTCAAATGTGCGAAGTATTTTTATTTTTGTTGAAATTTCAGACTTGTTCTTATGATAGATGCGATTGAAAAACTTTTTGGAATGGAGCCTCATCACTTAAATGCAGTGATATTTTCTGTGTTAACGAATATTGTTATCGCGCTCATTATTGTTGTTGCAGGTTTTTGGCTTACGGGTGTTTTAACTCGGTTTACTACACGCATTCTAAAGAAAAGCGAAACGGATCCAGGCTTGGTTTCTTTTTTAGGAAGTTTTTTGTCGATGGCCTTGAAAATTATGGTAGTTGTGAGTGCGATTACGCAATTGGGTATTCCGATGACCTCGTTTCTTACACTTATAGGAGCAGCAGGAATTGCTGTCGGTATGGCTATTTCTGGAACCTTATCCAATTTTGCCGGTGGAATTATGATTTTAGTCTTGAAACCGTTTAAACTCGGAGATGAAATTAAAGCATTGGGCGAACAGGGTAGAGTAAGTGAAATCCAAATTTTCAATACTTATTTAACCATGCCGGATAATAAAGTTGTTATTTTCCCGAACGGTCCTCTTGCAAATGGAAACATTGTCAATTTTACGAGAGAAAAAACGCGTCGTGTGGAGTGGACGTTTACTTTAACACATGAAGCATCGTTCCCAGAGGTAGAAAAAACGATTAAAGGAATATTATTGGAGGACAATCGTATTCTGTCGAAGTCTCCAATTGTTATTGGATTAGATCAAATTACGGAACAAGGGATGCATGTGAAAGTTCGAGCTTGGGTGAAGACGGCAGATTTCGCTGAAGTCTATTTTGATGTAAACGCTTCCGCGGCAATGAATTTTTCTAAAGCGAACATTCAATTTGCTAAATCCTAAGAAATGGATATCATTCAAGCATATATTGATAAAAATCGTTTTGGTGAGTGGCTCGGAATGTCATTTGAGATTTTAGAGCCTGGAATCGTTGCTTACCGACTCGTAATCCAAGAAAAACACTTGGCAACTCCAATGCACGCACATGGTGGATGTATTGCGAGTTTATTAGATGCAACTCTTGGAGTTGGTGCATTGTCATTGGTTGCAGATGAACAAAAAGTGGTGTCAACTGTCGATCTATCGATTCAATTTTTGTCGGGCGTCAAATGCACTGATCAATTAATTTCTTACTCGAAGTGCTTGAAAAAAGGAAAAAAACTTATTTTTATGCAGGCGGATGTGCTCAACCAAGACAAACAGCTCGTCGCTCATGCGAACGGAACTTTTGTTTCTGTTGCAGCTGACGTTGCCGGATATGAACTATAAAACCAAATAAACCGACCTATGCTTATTACTATTTTACTTTTGATTTTTACGGTAATCGTTGTTCCGTATGTGTGTATTTCTTATGGATTGAATCCTAATGATGTGCAAGATGCCATATTGTATCAAATGACATTTTCTGTTGGCATTGTGATTGCCTATTGCTTTTTTGTGGGTGAATTAGCAAAAAACAATTCCCAAGTAGATAAAATATGGAGTATTATTCCAATTTACTATGTTTGGCATATGACATGTATGGGTGGTTGGGACCCTCGTATGGTTTTAATGTCCATTTTAGTCACGATTTGGGGTGTGCGCTTGACCTATAATTTTGCTCGTCGAGGTGCCTATCAGTGGAAGTTTTGGGCAGGGGAAGAAGATTATGATGGGAAGTTTTACGAAGTCGTCCGGGATTCAACAATAAGTTTGTTTGGATGATTTTCAATTTATTTTTCATTAGTGGTTATCAGAGTGTATTGATTTTCTTATTTACACTTCCTATTTTGACATCTCTGGGTGATGGTGTAAATCATTCTTTAAATTGGATCGATTATCTTTTAG
>CAIRMS010000156.1 GCA_903879765.1 uncultured Flavobacteriales bacterium | reverse complement strand
ATGGGAGAATTTAACGATCGAAATTTTGTCGATAGTTTCCCACTCAAAAAGAACGATTATCCGTATGTCAATGCACAATTAAGCTTTAAAAATGAACTGGATTTTCTCGCGCTTAAGACAGAAACAAAAGAACAGATTTTGCTTCAATCCATGCATAATAAATACACGTATGTGGTGTATTATGCGATTTGGACAAGTTGGGCAGCGAAACATGTCCTAAGGCGAGTATCAAAGATTAAAAGGGAACATCCTACTGAGGTTCTCGTACTGTTGGTGAATGTCGCTAGGGATAAGAAGTAAGGGAAGATCCTACGGATTTAAAACGGTAAGCTCACAACAACAAATTAGCACAAACGATCGAAGCTCACCTGTTTAAAAAACTTTAGCGATATTTGGGTAACAAACCGTGAATTGCCTGCAAATCGGAGTGATTGATTTAGAAACACAAGCAAAAAGAGTCAAATGAAAAAAATCAAATTTTACCTAATGGTCTCTTGGATCATTTTCAGTCGAAGTTTCGATGCTTATTGTACAAATTTACACACACCCGATCTACAAAAAGAAGCAAATCCATTGGTTTCCTCTTTGGGATTGAGCTGGTCACCTTTACTGATTATTTTATCCTTACTGATGATTTATGTCATTTTTGCTTACTATCAGTTTGTGTTTAAACCGATTACACTGGATCCAAAAGAACGTGGATACAGTTTCAAAGAATATGCAACCTACCGTTACCTTGGGAAAAAAGCAAAATGGTCCGCCCTACTCTTTCAATTCCCGACTTCCATCACCCGTTTCAATCAAGTGATGGGACAACTCATGGCTCCATGTTTAGCATTTGCAGGGATCGTTTCAAGCTTCATGTGGTTGCTCATTTTCAACAGTAGTTACTACCGGTCCATTCACCACGCTTCAGTGATTTATTCTTTATTGATTGTTGGATGTTTGTTTATTGTTCTGAGCATTTTCAAGAAAGAATATCTTACTTATAAAAGTGTCCCATTTTAAACGGTTAAATGAATCATTCAGTGAATGAAAAATTCAATGAAAAAAAAGATCATTTATTTCAATCGTGGTTTGGGTAAAAATCTAGTGTTTGGTGATTCCACAGGATTGCAAATTTACTCCAAACGAAAAGGCACGTCATCTTGATGTAAGTGATAATAATTCATCAATGATTTCTGAAGTCGTTTATCCTTGAGCATCTTGCGATACAAATCTTCACGAACCTTCATTAAATACGCATCATCGGAACTAAAATAAGGCAAGTTCTTTTCGCAAACTTTTTCTTTGTTTCGAGTGAAAGCTTGGTCAATTGGTGAAGTTTCTTGGTCAAAATCCGAGAAAATCGCCTCGTAACAAAAGGCTTCCAGAAGCGTGTAATCTTTTTGCCAGTTACTTTCTCGCTGTCCGTTCAATCCGATGCAGACATGAGCCTGAACGCTTGAGTCTGGATTCACTTTGTCGCAATAGAAAAAACGGGAAGCTACTTCAACTAATTCACGCTGGCTGAACGTTTGCGTTTTTTTTGAAGCATTCTTTTCTATGGCCTCGATTGTTTGAAAAACATAGACTTGTAATTTAGAATCGTTGGACAATTGATCAATGTAGGATCGTTTAAGCAAATTCGTGTCTGGATACAAATCAAACAATTTCCGGCGCAATTCGACCTGCTCCGGCGCATGAATTCTTGGTGTATTCAAGATGAGGTAATCAAAACGTCGGTGCACATTCCAATAAGGACTATCAGCTGAAAGGGATGCCATGGCAGAAACTTTTTCTTTTCCAGAATCCTCGTAAGGGAACAACTCAATGTATAATTGAGCAGAAAATGGAACTTTTTGCGCACAAATGGGCTGAATGAAAAATACCAGGAATAAGAATCGAATCAGTTTGACCATGTTGGAAATACGCTTAAGTGTTGATAGAGTTACACCGTGCTTGCGAATGGTACCGCAGCAGTGCAACTGCAGCGGAACAGCGGGCAGTGCAACTGCAGTGGAACGGTGTGATGCGTCGTTTTACCTTAACCAAAAAACACCTCAAAATACCTCGCTGCCAACTTCATTCTGGATCCATACCATGAACACATTTCGCCATCGATGAGGTGAATCTGTGCGTT
>CAIRMS010000155.1 GCA_903879765.1 uncultured Flavobacteriales bacterium | reverse complement strand
GCAAAAAGTGCATTGTATTGTAAATTCCAAAGGAAATCTTCAGCAGCATAACTTGGAAAATGCTTTACAGCGTCTAATCTGACGCCATCCCAACCCACTTGTTTTTTATACCAAATAAGCCAATTGCGCATATTTGAACGCATATAATCAGTGGTTTGAGCTGGATTGAATGTGGCATTACTCGACAAACCAAAGGAATTATTTTCATAAGAAGCATCTGGACCCCAAAAAGGAGAATTAATGTCGTTGGAACAACAGACATTTGAATTATTTGGATAAAAATTCTGCCAATTTTTAGGAAACCTACCTTCGCGAGACAAATAATTGCTAGCTGACTCTGATGTTGCTGGCGTTTTAAAACAAGTGTATCTGAAATTTTTATATCGATTGGTTTGCCCGTCATCCAACGCCGCCGGATCTTGTCCACCCGCACCATTGGAACTTCCTGCGTTTGACACATGATTTAAAACAATATCTTGAATGACGTCAATACCATTCGCATGCATTACTGCAACCATGCGCAATAATTCATCTTTGTCACCCATTCTTGTTTTCGTGGCGTTTTTTTGAAATTTATCACCCAAATCATAATGGTCGAAAGGAGAATATCCAACACTATTTGTTCCATTATTTTTAATGGTAGGTGGAATCCAAACTGCATCAATTCCTAAATCTTTTAATCTAGGCGCTAATTCTGTTAAGTAGTTTGCCCAACCATTGGAATAATTGGAATTCCAATAATCCCACCAAAATGATTGTAAAACAACCTGACGAGAAGTTGGATTAACTTGTCCAATTAAAAGATTCAACTTTGTAAAGCTGAAAATAAACACAAGAACAAATATTATTTTCATTTTAAATGATTTACAATCTGCTTATATGCACCTCCCCTGACATTATGGTGGTCATTTCTTTATTCACAATGCAAGTGAGCTCTTTATTTCCAATATTTTTAACAGTAACATTCGTTTTATCAATCGAAACTTCTAACGGAATGGTTTGATATAAAATTCTAAAAGTATACGATTGCCAAGCTTCTGGGATTGTTGGATTAATTTCCAACCCAGACTCATGCACTCGGACACCTGCCATTCCCTCTACAACAGACATCCATGTTCCAGCCATACTCGTAATGTGTAAGCCTTCATCCGCTTCGTGATTGTAATCGTCAAGATCCAAACGGGAAGTTCGTAAATACAATTCATATGCTTTCGCTAGATTTCCAATCTTCGCTGCAAGAATCACATGGACACATGGTGAAAGCGATGATTCATGTACCGTTTTTGGTTCATAGAAATCAAAATTTTCACGAATGGTTTCTAAATCGAACTGATCTTCGAATAAATACAATCCCTGAAGGACATCTGCTTGTTTGATGAAAATTGATCGAAGAATGCGATCCCAAGACCAATGTTGATTAATAGGACGTTCCGTTAATGGTAAATCATTCGCCGACAATTGTTCTTTATCCATGAATCCATCTTGTTGAAGGAAAATTTTTGTTCCTTCCAAAACAGGGAAATAGACATTCTCAACAATGTGTCTCATCGCTTTGATCTCCTTTTCGGACATCAGTTTATTGTTTGAACCACCAATTTCCTCGTTGATTTTCAAACAATAATCGATACACCAACGCGCGATGTAATTCGTATACCAGTTATTATTGACGTTATTTTCGTATTCGTTTGGACCTGTTACTCCAAGCATGACATACGCTTGTCTGCTGTCAGACCAGTTGAAACGTTGGGTCCAAAAACGTGCAATTCCTAAAAGAACAGGGAATCCATATTGCTTTAAATAATCACGGTCTCCCGTGTGACGCACATAATTGTAGATTCCAAAAGCAATCGCTCCATTGCGGTGGATTTCTTCAAACGTAATTTCCCATTCGTTGTGACATTCCTCCCCATTCATGGTCACCATTGGGTAAAGAGCCGCACCATCTTTGAATCCTAATTTCTCAGCATTTTCAATCGCCGCATTTAAGTGGTTGTAACGATACACCAACAATTGACGCGCAATTTTCGGGTCAGCCGTTTTTAAATAGAATGGCAAACAATAGGCTTCCGTATCCCAATAGGTTGCTCCTCCGTATTTTTCTCCAGTGAATCCTTTGGGTCCAATGTTTAATTTGGCATTTTTTCCTGTGTATGTTTGATACAAATGGAAAATATTGAAACGAATTCCTTGTTGAGCTGCGGTGTCACCTTTGATAACAATGTCCGCATTTTCCCAAATCTTCAACCAAGCTTGTTCGTGGTCCTGACGTAGTTTGTCAAATCCACCAGTATACGCATCACGTACTCTTGAGATCGCTTTCGCAGCTAATTCAAAATCGGAATGATTCATCGTAGAAGTAATCGCCACATATTTTTTCAAGGTATATGGAATTCCTTTCTCTAAGTAATGTTCAAAGTTATTTTCTACATAGAAATCTCGTTCCGCAACATTCGGATGAATTGTCAACAATTCAGACTCTTTCCAGAATGAAAAACGCATGGCAGTTGCAACAGAGAAATTCGTCTTTTTGGTGCGACCGCAAATGATTCCTTTTTGCGCATCAACCTTGCGACTATCCTCAATCCAGAAAAACTCATCGTAATTGGCATCGTGGTTACTCACCTTTCCGTCCAAGTATGGCGTGAATTTCACATTACCACTAAAGTTAATGGGCGTTACGGTATAGGAAATTGCGGCGATTTCTTCTTTCGCCATGGAACAGAAACGAATGGATTGCACTTCCAATTCTTTGCCATTCGACAATTTCACTTTGAAATGTCTTGTCAAAATTCCGTGTTGCATGTCCAATTCTCTATGAAAGGACTTTACTTCACAGGTATTTAAATCCAATGGGATTCCATCTACTTCGATGTTAATCCCGATCCAATTACACGAATTCAATACTTTAGCGAAGTACTCTGGATAGCCATTTTTCCACCAACCTACGCGTGTTTTATCTGGATAATAGACGCCGCCAACATAACTACCTTGCAGGGAATCACCAGAATAGTGTTCTTCAAAATTAGCACGTTGTCCAAAGGAACCGTTACCAATACTAAAGATACTTTCCGCTTGTTTTTGTTTGCTAGAATCAAACTTATTTTCAATTATTTTCCAAGGATCTATTTCAAACAAATTACGCATACGCTTCTAAACTAAATTCTGTTAAATCATTAAAATATGTGTCCGCCATTTCAGCGATGTTTGGATTCCCAACTGCGATTGCGATGAATCCACCTGCTTTTGCTGCTGTAATACCACTTGCAGCGTCTTCAAATACAATGCATTCGGACGGAGCTAAACTCAAGGCTTTTGCGCCGTTTAAAAACACTTCTGGATGCGGTTTTGGGTGTTCCACTCCATTTCCATCAATGACTACATCAAAAAAGTGATCAATCTTCAATAACTTCAGAATGAAATTTGCATTCTTACTGGAGGAACCAATTCCTAATTTGATGTCTTTGGATCTTGCTTCTTCTAGCAAACTCAAGACGCCAGGCAGGAGATCCGTTTGATTTAAGTCCTGAATAGAATCGACATAGAACTCATTTTTACTGATCAACAGTGCATTGAATTCTTCTGTGGATATTGTTTTTGAACCTAATTCAAGAATCTTTTTGAGTGAATCCACTCTACTGACTCCTTTTAATAGTTCATTGTGTTCTTCTTCAAATGGAATCCCTAGGGATTCTGCTGTGCGTTTCCACGCGATAAAATGATTATGCTCGGTGGTCACAATGACACCGTCTAGATCAAAAATGAGTGCTTTCACCATCACAAATTACTTTTCCTCTTTAATTCTCAATGTTAAAATTCCAGCAAGTATTAATAAACAACCACCGATTGTTACCGCTGCAATCCTAGATCCATCCAATACATTTTCCATCACCTTACCAAAGAATAGTGATGCGATGATTTCTGGTAACACAATAAAGAAATTGAAAATACCCATGTAAATTCCAATCTTATTTTCTGGAAGACAATCTGCGAGTAAAGCGTAAGGCATGGACAAAATACTACACCAGGCAATTCCCACAAGTCCCATGACGATGAACAAACCATAACTCATATCTGAACCATGAATGAAGTTGATCGAAATCAAACCCAATCCACCAATCATTAAACAGATAAAATGTGTCCACTTTTTACCAAACTTTCCTGCTAAAAATGGAAGAGCTAAAGCGAATAAAAATGTAACAATGTTTTCAAAGGAATACGTTAATCCTGCAAAATTTTGTCCATCTGAATAGGCTTTTGACCCTGCTTCTCCACCAAAAATATCATTTGCCACAGTTGGTGTGTAGTAAAACCACATGAGGAACAATCCAGGCCAAGTCACGAATTGAACGAGTGCTAACTGTTTCATTCTTTTCGGCATGTGTGTAATAGCGAAAAAGATTTCATTCACACCACTCATTAATCCCTTCTTTTCAGCTTTCTTTTCAGCTAATTCTTCTTCAGACGGCGGATATTCTTTTGTTGTAAAAACCGTGTAGAGCACCGCTCCAAGGAAAGCGATTCCACCAAGGTAGAATGACCATTTCACATTGTTTGCTACCTGACCATGGGCTGCAGTCGAATTCACATTGAACCAATTCGTAAAAATCCAAGGTAAAGCACTTGCAATGGTAGCACCTACTCCAATGAAAAAACTCTGCATGGAGAATCCAACGGTGCGTTGATTTTCCGGAAGTTTATCTGCAACAAACGCACGGAAAGGCTCCATGCTGATGTTGATTGAAGAATCCAATACCCAAAGTAAACCGGCAGCCATCCACAATGCAGAAGCATTTGGCATGATGAATAAACAAAGTGAACTTAGGATTGCGCCAATTAGGAAAAACGGACGGCGGCGACCGAGTACAGGATGCCACGTTCGGTCACTTATATACCCAATGATGGGTTGAACAATTAATCCAGTCAAGGGAGCTGCGAGCCACAATGCTGGAATATCTTCCGGTTTTGCTCCTAAATTCTCATAGATGGAGCTCATGTTGGCCATTTGGAGTCCCCAACCGAATTGGATTCCCATAAACCCGAAACTCATGTTCCAGATCTGCCAAAAAGATAAGTTTGGTTTCGTACTCGTCATGGTTTAGGATTTTGACTTGTATTTACTTGTAATAAACTTGATAGCCCCAAGGTGCTAAAGAAATTTTACTTGTTCCTCCGAAAGACTTTTTCTTCCCAGAGAAAAGCTCCGTGTATTCTCCGGTCATTGCCGAAGAATTGAAAGAAACTTCTGCTTTTTTATTAGATAGATTTAACACCGTTATCACTTGCTGCGTATCGTATTCGCGTATGTACACCAAATGTTCTTTTGAATTTTGATTAACGATAAATTGTGCAGGACTACTTCCTTCTCTCACCCACAAGGCTTGATTCGTTTTATGAAGGTTCAATAATTTCGTGTAGAAAGGAACTAAATCCATTTTTTTCCAATCGATGCTATCTTTATCAAAAAACTTCAATCGTCGGTCTAGCGATGTTTCTTGACCGTTATAAACCAAAGGCATTCCTTCGATTGTTGATGCTAAAACAGCCAGTGCAAATCGCGCATCACCCATTCGTTCCATTTCTGTTCCATTCCAAGAGTTTTCATCATGATTTGACGTGAAATTCATACGGAAAGCTGAACTAGGATATTTATTCATTTGAACATATTCTTGAATTGCTGTAGCGTCTTTTTTACCTTGAGCAACATCGTTCATGATGTGATGAAAATTCCATCCGTAAGTCATTTCAAATGCTTTGTGCAATGGAACTTCTTCTGCTTCAGCAAGCATGAAAATCGGCTTAACAGCTTGCAATTCTTTTCGTGCTTCCGTCCAAAAATCCATTGGAACCCATCCAGCGACATCGCAACGGAATCCATCAATATCCGCTTCAGTTAACCAATATTTCATGGAGCTAATCATTTCCAAACGCATCGCGGGATTGTCATAATTCAAATCTGCAACATCCCACCAATCTGTACCAATCGTTGGCTGAACATTTCCTGTTGAATCCAATGTGTACCAATCTAAATTTCCTTGTTCAGTTAACCAAACATTATCTGGTGAGGAATGATTTGCCACCCAATCAATAATCACGCGCATGTTTAATTTATGTGCTTCTTTTACCAGGGATTTAAAATCATCCATAGTTCCAAATTCACTATTTACTGCTTTGTAATCTTGAACGGCATAATAACTACCTAAAGATCCTTTACGGTTTTTCACTCCAATTGGATGAATCGGCATTAACCAAATGATTTCAACTCCCATTTCTCTTAATCGAGGTAATTGTCTTGTAACCTCTGAAAAAGTCCCTTGATTTGAAAACTGACGCACATTGATTTCATAAATCGTAGCATTATAAGACCAGTCAGGAGTGTTTAACTGAGCACTAACTGAAACACTTAAAAAAGCGAATACTGAAAATAATAGTGATTTTAACATGTTTTAACTGTTTGTTTATTTAGAATATAGTTTAGGTGATAATTCACGAGTCCGGTAACAGGTTTTTGAATAATGGATGTAACTGTGACACCCAATTCACCTGCTGCTTTATCTAATTCAGACTCAAATATTTTGGATAGCGATCCAACGAAGTGAACTTCTGTATTCTGGAAATTTTCATAGCAGCAAACATGTACTTCCATAAATTTCTTAAATCCTGCGTAAACCATTTCACTAAAGAAGGGCTCATTTTTATGTTTCGCAATGAAAGGCATAAACGAAGCGATGTATACATTCGCATTCGGCTCACGGTATACATGATTCACAATTTGATCTTTGTCCAACTTGTAGGTTGCAATAAAATCAGCTTCAACATGCGCGGGAAGTTTGTGGTAAAGGAAATTACTTAACAATTGTTTCCCGAAATAACTTCCACTTCCTTCATCCCCAAGAATGTAGCCTAATGCAGGCACAACCTCACTCAATTCTTCCCCATCAAACAGACAGGAATTCGAACCAGTTCCAATAATACATGAAATAGCAGGATTTCCTGTGTAAGTAGCGTAAGCACATGCAAGTAAATCGTGATCTACCACAATTTCTGCATTTTTAAAAATTCTTTTGAGTCCGATTTCTACAATTTGGTTCATTTCATCACTTGAACATCCAGCACCATAAAAATAAACTCCACACACCTCATCTGCAACAGCGAGGATATCTACTTGCTTCTTTAATTCCGTTTCAATCAATTCAGATGAGTGAAAATATGGATTAAAGCCCATTGTTGAATAAAAACTTTGGTTATTTTTGCTATCAACTAAAACCCAATCGCTTTTTGTTGAACCACTTTCTACTATAAAATACATATTCTAAAATGATAATTTGAGTCTTTGTGTCATTTTTACACTATCCAAATATATATATAATCCTTCATTCGTGCATAATAATCTTAAAAAAATCGGTTCAGAATTAAATCCAAACGTATCTGTTGACTGTGTTATTTTTGGTTTTGATTTAGAAAAATTAACCGTACTTGTCATCGATCGAGGTGAAATTTCGGCAGAAAATGGTCCGCGATTAGCATTGCCAGGAAACCTCATCTACGACAATGAAAATTTAGATCAAGCGGCTAGCCGTGTTTTGGACGAACTTACGGGATTGAAGGACATTTACCTTGAACAAGTCGGAGCTTTTGGAGATCCATTTCGCATTCATAAAGAATCAGACCGTGAATGGCTAAAGTCCATTCGTGCACAGCCGGATGCACGTGTAATCACAGTTGCGTATTTTTCCTTGGTGAAAATTGAGGATTACCAACCCCACCCGTCTTCATTTGCGAAAAATGCTGAATGGACGCCCGTGAATGATATAACGGAATTGGCATTTGACCATTTCGAAATCCTTCAAGCGGCGAAAGAAAAATTGAAACAAAAAATTAAAATTCAACCAATCGGTTTCAATCTATTGCCAGAGAAATTCACCTTAAGTCAATTACACCGATTATACGAAAGCATTTTAGATAAGCCTTTGGATAAGCGAAATTTCAGACGTAAAATTCAAAAATTAAATATTCTTTCCAATCTGAAAGAAAAACAACGCGGTGTGCCACACAAACCTTCGTCTCTTTATGAGTTTAACGAAGAAAAATACCAAGAGCTCACACAAATGGGATTTGATAATTTCGGATTCTAATTTCACACGTTTTTCTTCTTGCCAATAATTTTGTAAGTTTACTCGTTATCTAGTTGCTGATTTTTTTTTCAGTGACCTGTAACTTTTGACAAGTTCCATTTGTTTTAACTGTAATACTACAATTTTGACTAGTGCCGAATACAATCATTCTGTTGTACACTTAAGCGATTCATTGTTTCGCTTCGCTGTTCATTTT
>CAIRMS010000154.1 GCA_903879765.1 uncultured Flavobacteriales bacterium | reverse complement strand
TTGAATAAACTTTTTGATGGATTGGAAGGAAAACTACAAACTTCGAAGTGGGCTAAAATGACAAAAACCTCAACGGACACCGCCTTAAGAGATATAAAAGATCTCGTTGAAAAAGGGATTCTGGAACAAACGAAAGAAGGCGGACGAAACTCAAATTATTGCCTAGTTAACACGCAAGAATAAGTCGAAACACAAAGAATTCCTTCTTCGCTCTGCCCTTCCTACTTCCCAAATCCAAAAGGAAGCAAGTCCTTGACAGAATGAAGAATCATCGTGCGCTTATCTTGGTTCACCAAAATCACACGGATCTTTTTTGATTGACGGTTTTCGGTTTCTAACATGACTTGACGACAAGATCCACATGGGGACAACAAAAACTCACTCGGCATAAGTTCTCCACGTGCTACTACACATATCGTTTCAATGGATTCCGTTGGGTAATTTGCTCCTGCGTAAAAGAGTGCTACTCGCTCAGCACAAAGACCAGATGGATACGCAATGTTTTCTTGGTTATTTCCTTTTAAGGTAAGTCCATTCGACAAACGAAGCGCTGCTCCAACCTTAAATTCACTATACGGAGCATAGGCTAAATCCATCGCCTCATAGGCTAAATGAACCAACTGAAGGTCCGATTCAGCTAGGTTTTCCCAAGTGGAATGAAGCTCGTAATCAAAGTGAAAGGATTTTTGCATAAAGCCTTAAACGGGCATTTTTACATGTTGTTACAATTATTCAAGTATTCGCTGGATTTTTTCAAAGATCTCAACTGCATTTTTCTTAACTTCGTGTCCTTAAATAAATTTAAATGCAATCTTTAGAAGAAAAAGCGAGCTACGGTGTGGGAATGAGCATCGGTGAAAGTTTGAAGAATCAACAACTAGAACACATCAACGTCAACTTGATGATGCAAGCCATTCAGGCGGTTTTCAATAATGAAGCAACTGCTTTAACTCCGGATGAGGCAAACATTTTTATCCAACAATACTTGGATGAGAAAAAAAATGCGGCTTTTAGCGAAAACAAAACACAAGGTGAAGCATTTTTAGCGGAAAACGCGAAAAAAGAAGGTGTTCACCAAACATTCTCTGGATTGCAATACGAGATTTTAACAGCAGGTGATGGAGCGAAACCAGGTGCAACAGATAATGTGACCGTTCATTACCACGGGACATTAATCGATGGTACTGTTTTCGACAGTTCTATGTTACGTGGAACCCCAGCAACATTTGGTGTTCACCAAGTAATCCAAGGATGGACCGAAGCATTGCAATTGATGTCTGTTGGATCTAAATTCCGCTTATACATTCCTCAAGAATTGTCTTACGGGGCTAATCCACATCCAGGTGGACCCATCCAACCATTCAGTGCCCTTATTTTTGAAGTTGAACTATTAAACATAAACTAATGATCCGTTATTCCCTATTTATCGCCTTATTCCTTATTCTTCAAGCATGTGGAGGAGAAGAGAAAGTTGAATTGAAAACAGCAAAAGAAAAATACTCCTATGTATTAGGCTGTGAAATCGCTAAACCATTCATTACAGAAAGTCCGTTTAACAAAATGGACAAAGAAAAATTAATTGAAGGATTCCATTGCAAAGTAGCGGATTCTGAATTCCAAGGTCTATCCAAAACAGTTACAAAATGTATTGGAAAAACCGGGAAAGAGTTCAATGAGAAATACAACGCAGAAGGATCTTTGGCAGTTGGAAAAATCAACCGTCAACGTTTCGAAGGATACTTTAAAGATTTAGATGCTTTGCCTTTAATTGACATTAAAATGGTAGAAAAAGGTTTTTCTGATGGACTTAACAAGTTAGATGTTGAGGTATTGAAAAATGAAGACCGCAAAAAAATCATGGCTACTTTCGAAGTCGAAATGAATAAAAAATATGCTAAAATCACCGAGCAATTCAAAGCGGCTGGTGAAGGATTTTTAGAATTGAATAAAGCGAAACCTGGTGTCATCACTACGCCAAGTGGACTTCAATACCAAATAATTAAAACTGGAAAAGGAGCAAATCCAACGGCAACTTCATCCGTAAAAGTTCATTATCAAGGAACAGTTCCAGAAGGAGGAATCTTTGATAGTTCCATTGGAAGAGAACCGGTTTCATTTGTGTTAAATCAAGTTATTCCCGGATGGACAGAAG
>CAIRMS010000153.1 GCA_903879765.1 uncultured Flavobacteriales bacterium | reverse complement strand
CTTCAGGCTGTTGCAGCAAGTGTTGGTTACAAAATGATTTATGAAGATGTTATTAGAACAAAATATAAAAGGACTTTGTCAAAAAAACGGAATCGAGTTCGATGACTTCTTGTCCGATTTGGATGTAGAACATGTGAATGAACTTTCCGTGTATGATTTAGAAGCTGTTTGTGAAGAATATGAAGTGGATTTAACCGCACTGCTTTTCAAACCGTTATTTCGCAACAACCATTTCAAAAAACAACTAGACAAACTGAAATTACTCATTTTGGATGTCGACGGCGTTTTAACCGACGGTGGAATGTTCATGAGTGAAAAAGGAGATCAGTTAAAACGTTACCATACACAAGACGGACTTGCAATCATGCACGTTGTGAAAAATGGCCCTGTTCAATTGGGAATTATTTCCTCCGGATTCACAGAACACATGGTACAAGATCGCGCCGCAGTTCTCGGAATTGAACGTGTATACGTTGGACGCGAGCCGAAATTAGACATTCTAAACACGTGGTGTAGTGAATTAGGAATCAGTTTAAACGAAGTTGGAATCATCGGTGATGATGTCAATGATTTGGCTGTAATGAAAGCAGTTGGACTAGCCATTTGTCCTTCTTCTGCAGTCAATGCCGTTAAAACAGAATGTCACATCATTCTTTCTCGTAAAGGTGGAGATGCGTGTGTTCGTGAATTCATCGACCAATACTTACTACCCCAAGGAATTTAATTTATGAAATCAATCACATTAGGTGTCATCCGTGAAGGAAAAGTACCGCCAGATTTTCGCGTGCCATTGACACCGAAACAATGCAAAGCTATTGAAGTATTGTATCCAGAGGTGAAAGTTGTCGTGCAACGAAGTCCCATTCGAACATATCCTGATGCAGCTTATGCTGAACAAGGAATTGAATTAGTGGATTCATTAACAGATTGCGATTACATTTTTGGCGTGAAAGAAGTTCAAATTGCGGATTTAATCCCGAACAAAACCTTTTTCTTCTTTTCACATACTTTTAAAAAACAACCGTACAATCGTGCTTTATTGAATGCCGTGTTGGATAAAAAAATCCGCTTGGTTGATTACGAAGTATTGAAAGACAAATACAACAAACGCATCATTGGTTTTGGGCGATATGCTGGAATTGTTGGATGCTACAACGCATTCTTAACGTATGGATTAAAATCTGGACGTTATTCCATGAAACCTGCACATGAATGTGAAGACCGCAAGGAAGTAGAACAAGAATTGAAGAAAGTTGACTTACCTGCTGATTTCCGTGTCGTTTTAACGGGATTCGGTCGCGTTGGACATGGTGCAAGAGAAATCATTGACCTTCTACCCATCACCGAAGTGAGTCCAGATGAATACTTGAAAAATTCATTTGAAGGTCCAGTTTACACACATTTAGAAGCAGAAGATTATTTCGCTCCAAAGGATGGAACTGCTTTCGTGAAAAAGGATTTTTATTCGACACCTGAAAATTACCTTTCGACGTTTAGTCGCTACTCCAAGAAATCAGACATGTACATCCCTTGTCACTTCTGGAGCGCAAAATCACCCTTCATTTTAACAAATGACGATTTAGTGCATCCGGAAAACCGAATCAAAGTAGTTGGTGACATTTCTTGTGACATCGCGGGTCCAATCGCATGTACGATTCGTCCAAGTAAAATTGGCAATGGCATTTATGGTTATGATCCCATTACAAAAACGGAAGTGGACTTCATGCAAGAAGGTGCGATTGCAGTCATGGCAATTGACAATTTACCATGTGAGTTACCAAAAGATGCATCAGAAGATTTCGGGAATGAATTATTGAAACATGTGCTACCATGTCTGTTTGGAAAGGATCCAGATGAGGTCATTGCACGCGGATCGCAAACCACAATAACAGGAGAATTAACGGACGGATTTAGCTATTTAAGCAAATACATCGCTGGATTAGAATAATTTTCTACATTCGTATATGATTGAAAAAGGAGATAAAAAAATCATCCGCGGATGGGTGATGTATGATTGGGCAAACTCTGTCTATCCACTGATTATCAGTTCGGCAATTTTTCCAATTTTGTACGAAACACAGACAAGTATAAAGGATCCGATTACAAAAGCCACCATTTTTGACACCATTTCTGTCTTGGGAATGGAATTCAAAAACACCGAGTTTTACGCCTACCTAATTTGTTTGTCCTACATCGTTGTCGCATTGCTTTCTCCAGTTTTATCGGGAATAGCGGACGCTGGCGGAAAACGAAAACTGTTTATGCAGTTCTTTTGTTACCTCGGTGCAATCTCTAGCGGACTACTTTATTTTTTCCATGCAAGGCATTGTTATCCTGATTTTAACTCGAATAGCATTCAGGGCTTTTTAAATCCTAACACTCTAAATGACATAGGTTTCTGGGCCAATTTAGCAAGACCTTTTATTATCGATTGGAGCATTCTCGCTTTGTTCTTTGGATCCGTTGGATTCTGGGCAAGTTTAGTGTACTACAATTCTTATTTACCTGAAATCGCCGAACCGAAAGACCACGATAAAATCAGTGCACGCGGATTCTCGATGGGCTATCTTGGAAGTTCTATTTTGTTGATCATCATTTTAATCCTGACTGTATTCACCAAAGCAATTCCCATTCGTTTTGCTTTTCCTTTAGTGAGTCTTTGGTGGATTAGTTTTGCGACTTACTCGTTCATCCGTCTACCAAAATCGACCGCCACAAGTAAAGTTGAGGGGAACATCATTGTCAAAGGATACCGTGAAGTATATAAAGTTTGGCAGGAAATCAAGTTGAACATTCCATTGAAACGTTATTTGTTTTCCTTCTTCATGTTCAATATGGCTGTCCAAACAATCATGGTGATGGCTGTTGCATTTGCCAACAAAGAAGTCCGTGGAATAAAACAACAAGACCTCATTATCTCGATTTTAATTATTCAGTTTATTGGCATTCTCGGTGCTTATCTTTTGTCCAAGGTTTCACGTAAAATTGGAAACTTGAAATCCATCGGAATCGCCATTGTTATTTGGATTGGATTGTGCCTTGGTGTATATTACTTGGTTTATGAACCTTGGCAATTTTACATCGCTGCAGCAATCGTTGGACTCGTGATGGGAGGAATTCAATCATTGGCTCGATCAACGTATTCCAAATTACTTCCTGAAACCAAAGACTTGACTTCCTATTTTAGTTTTTACGATTTAGCGGAGAAAATCGGACTTGCGGTTGGAACCTTAACGTTCGGACTTATCGAAGGATATTTAAATATCCGCACATCGATTTTAGCCTTGGTCATATTCTTTGCCATCGGATTAATCATCCTTATTTTCATTCCAAAAACATCAAACTTACAACATGAAACAACAAATTGAAGCAGCATGGGATAACCGTGAATTATTGAAGGACAAAGAAACCATTCAAGCAATTGAAACGGTTATTGAAGATTTAGACAAAGGTTTGTTGCGTGTTGCTGAACCAGGAGAAAATGGTGAATGGAATGTCAACGAATGGATTAAAAAAGCCGTTGTGATGTACTTCCCGATTCGTCAAATGGAAACCATCGAGGTGGGTCCTTTTGAATTTCACGATAAAATGGCTTTAAAACGCAATTACAAAGAATTAGGCGTTCGCGTTGTTCCCCATGCAATTGCACGCTATGGAGCTTTTGTTGCACCGGGCGTGATCATGATGCCATCTTACATTAACATTGGTGCGTATGTAGACTCAGGTACCATGGTGGACACATGGGCAACTGTTGGAAGTTGTGCGCAGGTCGGTAAAAATGTACACTTAAGCGGTGGCGTTGGAATCGGCGGCGTATTGGAACCCTTGCAAGCTGCTCCAGTGATCATCGAAGATGATGCGTTTATCGGATCGCGTTGCATTGTTGTGGAAGGCGTTCGCGTTGGAAAACAAGCTGTTCTCGGAGCAAATGTCGTTCTGACAAAATCCACTAAAATTATTGACGTTACTGGTCCAGAACCAATCGAACACCGCGGATATGTTCCAGAACGAAGCGTGGTGATTCCAGGAACATACACAAAGGAATTCCCAGCTGGATCATACCAAGTACCTTGCGCTTTGATCATTGGTCAACGAAAAGCATCCACGGACTTAAAAACTTCCTTGAACGATGCCTTACGTGAACATAATGTCGCGGTGTAACGCATGAGTGCCCTCCTTCGCTTCTGTGTGTTTTTGGGATTGATGGTCGTTCTTTCTTCTTCCATCAAACAACCCATTCCAGTAATTTCTGGACTTTGGTCTGTGCATTGGATTGAAAGCGACATAGATTACGTCGACACCTTGCGATTGACTCAAAAAACAGATTCCCTCTTTATTTCTCTGCACAATTCACAAGTGGACTGGAAACCGAATTATATCAATGTAAAATTTGATGGCGCTATCTTGACCTATCAAATGGATGCCAATAACATTACTAATTTCTTCACATTTAAATTGTCCGACGATCAAAAAAGATTCGACGGGAAGGTTCACACCTGGGATGGTGAAATTCGAAAAATTTACTTGATGAAAGTAGGGTCCTAAACTCCCGAAAACAGTTGGATTAACAGAGAAATTTGCATCCTTCTCTTTCGTATTTGTGTAATTCACGGGTATTCAGCTATATCACTACTCCATTCGCTTTCGGTTGCGTACATTTCGTTTTTTAGATCTCATCTAACAAACCAAAAGTCATGGAATTCACTACAATCACCGATCAAATCCACATAAACGACATCACCAAGAAGGAATTCAACGAACGGTGGATTAAACCAAACAAACCTGTTCTAATCAAAGGAATAATCGATGAAATTCCAGCGAAAAATTGGAGCTTGAATAGTTTAGAAAAAGAACTGGGTCATTTTCATGTAACCGTATTTGACCGTCAACGAAAAAACAATACCTCATTTCTTGTCGGAGATCACAAAGTCCCGATGAATCATATGCTTCATTTAATTCGAGAAAATAAAACGTCCGATTTGCGGATGTTTGTCAATCCCATCCTTTCCAAAAACAAAAAGTTAGCAAAGGAAATTCCTTGTCCGGATTTTTTCAAATGTTCCTTTCAATTACCAAACCTGATGTTCATTGGAGGAAAAGGAACCATCGTCCCCCTGCATTACGACTTCATGTACGATGATGGACTTCTCACTCATTTATTCGGTCGAAAGGAAATTATTTTAATTGAACCGAGTCAGTCCAAGTACTTGTACCGCATTCCGTTCAATTCCACATCCATGGTAAACCTGTTTGATCCCAAAGAACACGAATATCCAGCCCTTAAAAATATTCGAGCATACCGTGTGATGTTGGAACATGGTGATACGATTTTCATTCCATCCGGTTATTGGCACCAAATGACCTACGTCGATGCGAGTTTGTCCATTGGCTTTCGAAAATGGAATCCATCGCGACTTGTTTCCGTGAAAACAGGAATCCTCCGAATGGCGCAAATTCCTTTTGACAAATTATTAAGCATGGTTCTTGGCAAATTCTGGTTCAATTGGAAGCTAAATCAGACCAAAAGAATCGAAAAATTGAGTTGATTTTCGTTTTCATGATTTTCGTCATTTTTTTCAGCCACCGCGTTTTGTTACCTTTGCCATATTAATTATTTAATTCAACATAGTATGCAACTGTGGAATACATTAAATAAGGAGGAACTAGAAGCGCATTTAAGACAAGTTGGACATCAATTTATTACGATTTCCTTCTATCAATATGCGAAAATTGAGAATCCTCACTTATTCAGAGATCACCTATTCTTGATGTGGTCAAAATTAGAGGTGGTTGGACGAACATACGTCGCACATGAAGGAATCAACGCACAAATTGCAATCCCAACACACAACCTTAGTCAATTTCGCGAAGAATTATACGGCATCGATTTTTTAGATGGCGTGCGCCTAAACTTTGCAGTGGATGATTCCGAAGCTGAATTCCCCTTTTTGAAGTTAAAAATCAAAGTGCGCGATAAAATCCTTGCAGATGGACTAGAAGACAAGACCTTCGATGTGACAAACAAAGGAAAGCACTTGAATGCGCAAGAATTCAACGAATTAACAGAGAAAGAAGATACGATTCTCATCGATTTCCGTAACCACTACGAATCCGAAGTGGGACATTTCAAAGGAGCTATCCTTCCGGATGTGGATACATTCCGAGAGTCACTTCCGTACATCGAAGAAACGTATTTGAAAGGAAACGAAGATAAAAACATCGTCATGTATTGTACCGGTGGCGTGCGTTGTGAAAAAGCATCCGCTTGGTTCAAACACCGTGGATTCGAAAATGTACATCAATTAGAAGGTGGAATCATCAAATATGCAAACGACGCAAAAGAACAAGGAATTGAAAACAAATTCATTGGTAAAAACTTTGTGTTCGATGAACGTCGCGGCGAACGTATTTCAGAAGACATCATCGCAGTTTGTCATCAATGTGGCGATCCGGCGGATACACATACGAATTGTGTGAATGATGCCTGTCATTTACTCTTCATTCAATGTGAATCCTGTAAAGAAAAAATGGAGAATTGTTGTTCAACTGAATGCCTGGAAACCATCCATTTACCTGAAGAGGAGCAAAAAGAATTACGCAAGGGAATTGAGAACAGCAATCGAATTTTCAAAAAAGGCCGATCAAATAAACTTCCCTTTAAACACAATCCTGAAAAACCCTTATCTTTGATTGAACTTTCAATCAGAGAAAACAAGTGATTTTAGCTATAAACTGGACCGTTGATTCGGAAATTATTGATGGTTGGCGAACGCCTAACCTCTATGGATTACTATTTGTAACCGGACTTATTCTCGGGTATTTTGTGGTGAAACGCATGTTCAAACAAGAACAAATCAGCGATGAACTATTGGATAAACTCGTTTGGTTCATGATTCCAGCAACAG